>JAFIHO010000270.1 GCA_017849395.1 Hyphomicrobiales bacterium | reverse complement strand
CGGCCTGCCCAAGATGGACGCGGACCCGAAGAAGGAGATCAAGTTCAACGGCGTCTACCGCTATGCGGACGGCAAGCTGAGGGCGGTCATCACCGACATGGCCCAGCCCAACGGCATCGCCTTCTCGCCCGACGCCAAGACGCTTTATGTCTCCAATTCCATGCCGCAGATGTATGTGCGCGCCTATGACGTGGGCGCGGGCGGCAAACTGTCCAACCCGCGCAATCTCATCTCCTGGCCGGGCACCGCGGACGACGTGCCGGACGGCATGAAGGTGGACAGCGCGGGCAATATCTGGGCTACCGGCCCCGGCGGCGTGCGCATCATCACGCCCAAGGGCAAGGTGCTGGGCCAGATCGTCATTCCCGAAACCGTCGCCAATATCGGCTTCGCGGAAGACGGCAAGACGGTCTATCTCACCGGCTCCACCAGCCTCTATCGCCTCAAGGCGAAAATCCCGGGCGAGATTCCGCTCTATTACCGGAAATAAGGATCAGCGCTGCGGGCGGTTGATCACCGCCAGCAGCCGTTCCGGATTTTCGTTGTCGGGATTGGCCGCGAAAGCGTTCTTCGCCGCCATGTCCTTCGCCACACCAATCGCCATCAACTCCAGCGGCGCGCTGCCGCCCTTGAAGCTTTTGGCCTGACCCAGATCGACCGGGATGGCGTCGCCCTTCTTGATGGCAACCGTCTCGCCATTCACAGTCACGCTGCCATCGCCGGAAATCACGTACCAGGCTTCGCTCAGATCGGCATAACGCGTCTGCGGCAGGGTCGCGCCCGGCGACACCAGCACATGATCGACATAAGCCCAGGGCGTGAAGAACACGCTGGGCCCCAGCGCGCGGCGGCGCATCACGCCGTTGATGTTGCCCGGCTTCAGCAGGCTCCTGGACAGGTTCATGGTGACGAACTGCGGAATCTTGTCCTTGGGCGCGCCCACCCGGTCATCGCCTAGGTTGAAGGCATCGTAGACCTTGGAGGTGCCGACATTGATGTTCATCCATTCCACATCATGGTCGGTCGGATTATAGATCGCGTGCGACGATCCCATCCGGTTCGGCGCGCCCCATGAGCCCTTGAGCGCCGAGGTGCGGCCATTGATGGTGAATTCCGCCTCGCCGTCGAAGATGACGAACATCTCTTCGCAATGGTTGTGGAAATGCTGGCCGATGCCGCTTTTGGCATGCAGCACGCCGCGATGCAGGAAGATGAAGTTGGTGGACAGGGTCTTGTCGTTCATCAGCGCGCCGAAATTCATCGTGCCCGCGCCGTCATGCACCGCGCTCAGGTTGCGCGTCTTGGCGATATCGTGATGGGTGATGCGATCCGCCAGCCCCGCCGCGAAGGCCGGCGCGACGAGAGCGCACCCAAACACGCACCCCAGCAGAATCCGCTTCATGGCAAGTCTCCCCCAAAATGTTGTTTATGCGCTTAAGCGAACTTTCTCCGCGCCCGATTTCGCCGCCAGCAGCGACGCCATCGCCGCGTCCACGCCGCCTTTCTTGTGCGGCACGTTCGCCAGTTCAAGGCTCATCTCGGTCGCCGCCAGCGCGCCCATCAGGATGGCCTCGTTGCAGTCGCCCAGATGGCCGATGCGGAACACCTTGCCCGCCACCTTGCCCAGACCCGCGCCATAGGAGATGTTGAAATTCTCCAGCGCCACTTTCCGGAAATTATCGGCGTCATGACCCTGCGGCATCACGATGCCGGTCAGGATGGGCGAATAGACCTTCGGATCCTGGCACAGGATTTCCAGACCCCAACCCTTCACCGCCGCGCGGCAGGCTTCCGCCAGGCGGCGATGGCGGGCGAACACATTCTCCAGCCCTTCCTCGTTCAGCATCGCCAGCGCTTCCTTCAACCCGTAAAGCAGATTGGTCGCGGGCGTATAGGGGAAGAAGCCCTTGCCGTTGAACGAGATCATCTCGTTCCAGTCCCAATAGGAACGCGGCATCTTGTTGGTCTTGGACGCCGCCAGCGCCTTCTGCGAAACGGCGTTGAACGATAGGCCCGGCGGCAGCATCAGGCCCTTCTGCGAGCCGGACACGGTGACATCCACGCCCCACTCGTCATGCTTCACCGGGGCCGATCCCAGCGAGGAAATCGTATCGACCATCAGCAACGCGCCGTGACCCGCCTTGTCGATGGCCTTGCGCACCGATGCGATGTCGCTCAGCGCGCCGGTGGAGGTCTCGTTATGCACCACCATCACGGCCTTGATCGCGCCCGTCTTGTCGGCGGCCAGCTTGGCTTCGATCTGGGCAGCGTCCACGCCATGCCGCCAGTCGCCGGGAATGAAATCGACCTCTATCCCGAAGCGGGTCGCCAGCTTCTGCCACAGGGTGGCGAACTGGCCCGTCTCTGCCATCACGACCTTGTCACCGGGCGACAGGGTATTGACGATAGCGGCCTCCCAGGCCCCGGTGCCCGATGCGGGATAGACGATCACCGGCTGCTTGGTCCCGAACACGGCATGCAGCCCGTCCAACACCTCATGCCCCAGCTTCTGAAAGGTCGGGCCGCGATGGTCGATCACCTGCTGGTCGATGGCGCGCAGGATGCGTTCCGGCACCGGGCTGGGCCCTGGAATCTGGAGGAAGTGAGGTCCCGACATGCGTGTCTCCCGGTCTTTGGCATGCCCTTATAAATGAATTGATTTCCAAGCTGAACCGGCAAAAAGTCCCCCCATGACGATTGCCCTGAAACCCGGCCTCGAACGCCGCCTGAAAGCCCATGTCGAGGGCGACATTTTCTTCGACGCCGCCTCGCGGGGCCGCTATGCGACCGACGCATCCCATTACCAGATGATGCCCGCCGGGGTGGTCGTGCCGCGCACCATGGATGCCGCGCTCGCCGCCATGGCCATCGCGCGGGAGGAGGGGGTGCCCGTCACGCCCCGTGGCGGCGGCACCAGCCAGTGCGGCCAGACGGTTAATTCCGGTCTCATCATCGACGGATCGAAGTCGCTGAACAAGATCCTGTCCCTGGACGTGGCGGGGCGGCGCTGCGTCGTCCAGCCCGGCATCGTGCTGGACGACCTGAACCAGCAACTGAAACCTCACGGCTTGTGGTTTCCGGTCGATGTGTCCACCTCGTCGCGCGCCACCATCGGCGGCATGACGGGCAACAACAGTTGCGGCGGTCGCTCGATCCGTTACGGCACCATGCGCGCCAATGTGCTGGCCATTGATGCGGTGCTGGCCGATGGCACGGCGATGCATCTGGGCGAAGTATCGCCCGACCTGTCAGACGTGCCCGATGCGGCGCGGCCGCTGGCGCAGAAACTGATGGCCATCGGCGCGCGCGAGGCCGATGAGGTCGAACGCCGCTTCCCGAAAGTGCATCGCCGGGTAGGCGGTTACAATATCGACGCGCTGAACCCCAAGCTGAACCGCATCAACCTGGCGCATGTGCTGGTGGGATCGGAAGGCACGCTTGCCTACAGCACCGCCATCGAACTGGCGCTGTCGCCGGTGCTGGGCAAGCGCGCGGTTGGCGTGGTGCATTTCGGCTCCTTCCACGAAGCGATGGATGCAGCCCAGCATCTGGTGACCCTGAAACCCATCGCGGTCGAACTGGTGGATTCCACCATGCTGGGTCTGGCGGCGGAGATCGCCATGTTCCGCCCCACGCTGGAACAGATGCTGCGCGGCAGCCCCGAAGCCATCCTGCTGATCGAGTTCGATTCCGGCGAAGAGGAAAACCGCCGCCGCATGAAGGCGCTGTCCGACATGATGGGCGACCTGGGCTTCGACTTCCGCAACAGCGGCGCAAAATGGGGCGGCGTGGTGGAGGTCTATGATCCCGCCCTGCAAAACGCCATCACCGAACTGCGCAAGTCCGGCCTGAACATCATGATGTCGATGAAGGACCAGGCCAAGCCCGTATCCTTCGTCGAAGACTGCGCCGTGCCGCTGCCGCATCTGGCGGAATACACCGCCAAGCTCACCGCCTGTTTCGAAAAGCACGGCACGCGCGGCACGTGGTATGCCCATGCCTCCGAGGGCTGCCTGCATGTGCGCCCGCTTCTGAACCTGCGGATGGAGAAAGACGTGCAGGCGATGCGCGCTATCGCCGAGGAAGCCTTCGAACTGGTGCGCCAGTACAAGGGCTCCCATTCCGGCGAACATGGCGACGGCCTGGTGCGCAGCGAATTCCATCAGGACATGTTCGGCGACCGCATGGTGCGCGCGTTTGAAGATGTGAAGGACGCGTTCGACCCGCAGGGCACCATGAACCCAGGCAAGATCGTGCGCGCCCCCAAATTCGACGAGCGCGACCTGTTCCGCTACGCGCCGGACTATGCCGTGCAGGATTTTACCCCCGCGCTGGACTGGTCCGAGTATCCCGGTGTGATCGGCGGCTTCCAGGGTGCGGCGGAGCAATGCAACAACAATGGCGCCTGCCGCAAATCGGAAGGCGGCGCGATGTGCCCCTCCTACCGCGCCACCCGCGATGAGCAGCATGTCACGCGCGGCCGCGCCAACACATTGCGTCTGGCGCTATCCGGCCAGATCGGGGAGGGCGCCTTCACCAGCGACGCGATGCTGGAGACGATGAAGTTGTGCGTCTCCTGCAAGGCCTGCAAGCGCGAATGTCCCACCGGCGTGGACATGGCGCGCATGAAGATCGAAGTGCTTAAGGCCCGCGCCGACCTTTACGGCTATTCGCTGCGCGACCGGCTGATCGCCAACATGCCGCGCTATGCGCGTGCCGCCGCCTTTCTCGCGCCGCTTCTGAATTTGCGCAATCGCATTCCCTTCCTGCGTACCCTGTCGGAAAAGCTGGCGGGTTTCAGCGCGCGCCGCGACCTGCCGGTGTGGCGGCGCGACCGCTTCGATGCGCCGGGCGAAAGTTATGGACCGGAGAATGGCCATGAAGTCGTGCTATGGGCCGACAGTTTCAATGCCGCTTTTGAACCCGACATCCTGCGCGACACGATCAAGCTGCTGACCGCCTCCGGCTACCGCGTCCATGTCGCCGCGCCCGCAGATGGCTCGACCCGTCCGCTCTGCTGTGGCCTAACCGATCTCTCGGTCGGCAATGTCGCCGCCGCGCGCGCGGAAATGTCCCGCACCCTGGCAGCCCTCGAACCGTTCTTTGCGCGTGGCGTTCCGTTGGTGGGTCTGGAACCGAGCTGCCTCTTCTCGTTCCGCGACGAGGCGCAGGCCATGCTGCCCGGCGCGGCCAGCAAACGCGCCGCCGCCCACGCGCTGCTGCTGGAAGAATTCCTGGTGCGCGAAGCAAAGGAAGGCCGCTTCAAGCCCGCCTTCCAACCCACTACACAGAAAGTGCTGCTGCACGGCCATTGCCACCAGAAGGCGTTCGGCGCGATGGGGGCGGTCGAAGGCGCGCTGAAACTGGTGCCCGGCCTTGCGGTGGAAAAGATCGAATCCAGTTGCTGCGGCATGGCGGGCACGTTCGGCTATCAGGCCGAAACCATCGACGTGTCGTTGGCAATGGGCGAACTGTCTCTTCTGCCCGCCGCCCGCGCCGCCGGAACCGATACGGTGCTGGTCGCCGATGGCACATCGTGCCGCCACCAGATCGAAAGCGGCGCGGGACGCCAGGCGGTGCATGTCGCGTCCGTACTGGCGAGGCATTTGTCCTAGAAGATCGTCCGCGCCGGGCGGCAGGGGGAGGGGAATTTGCGGACAAGATGGCTGGCGGCACTGGATGCCGCCCTGCCGCAGAAGGACTGGGCCGCGCTTCTGCTGTGCGCGGTCGCGGCGCTTTCCTCCACCTACCTGTCGGGACTGAGTTTTCCCGAACAGAACAATCTTTGGCACATCCCGGTCGTGCTCGATTTCGCGGGCAGCGCGGAAGGCCCGCACGATCTCTACAACCGCTCCTTCGTCAATTTCGTCAGCGCCTTCTGGCTGCCTTTCCGCCTGATCGCGACGGACCGGAATGTCGAAAGCCTTTTCGTCATGCTTCAGCTTCTGGGCAACATGCTGCTGGGCTTGACGATATATGCCTATCTGCGCGGTGTGACGGGAAACATCCGCGCTTCCGCGCTGGTGTCATCCGCGTTCTGCTTCTGCTACGGCCTGTGGGGCCTGACGCGGCTGGGCTATTCGGAAATCTTCGTCACCTATGCCACGCATACCCAGTTCGGAATATTGCTGTGCCTTGCGGCCCTGCTGCTGCTTGTTCTGCAGCGAACCATCGGTTCCGCCATCGTCCTGGCGCTCGGGTTGGCGGTAAACGCCTTCATGGCGCTCTGGACGGCGGCGGCCTGCGGCCTGTTCCTGCTGGCCCGGGAACGTCGCGTGCTTACGCGCACCCAATGGACCTTCTTCGGCCTGTTCGGTCTGCTCTCGCTGCCGATGCTGATTTGGATGGCGCGCAGCGGATCGTCCTCCGGAAAGATACCGCTGGAATATTTCGACACCTATCTGGGCGGCCATGTATATGCGCTGGACTACCCCCAGGCTGCCCTGCAGATGTTCGCGCTGGGCCTCTCCGCGGGACTGGCGGTATTCCAGGAGGGCGAAGGACATGCGCCCACGCGCCATCTGGGGATCGCGATGCTCTGCTGCATGCTGGTGTTGGCGATTGGCGCGGCCATGCCCTATGTGAACCCGCCGCCGCTTTTCCTGCTGCTGCACCCGCTCCGCTTCGCCAGCATCGTCGAAATCCTGTCCGCGATATGCGCGGGCGTCCTGCTGGTGCGCCATGTGGCGGGCTCGTCCGCGCCTTTGCCGATCCTGGCCGCATTCGCGGCGGCGGCGGGGTTCATGCTGAAAGTCCCGCTCGTCAGCATATTGGGTTTTTGCTGCCTGTTGTCCCTGTCGTCACCGGCTTTCCGCCGCGCGGGGCTGGCGCTGTCGCTTCTGTCGGTTGCGTCCCTTCTGTTTCCCGACCGTTCGGCGGAAATCTCCCTGAAGGGCGCGCTGGCCTTCGATCTGGTCGCCGTCACGCTGGGGGCCGTGCTGCTGCGGTTCGACAGCTTATCGCGCCAGGATGCGCTGCTACTTTCGACAGTGGCAGTATTGGGAGCCGCCTCGGCGGTCCCCGCTGGTCCGGCAGTCCTTGTTGCGGTCCTGTGCGCGCTTCCGGCCATGCTCATTGTGCAATGGCCTGCCGCGCCACGATGGACGGCGGGTGCGCTGCTTCTCAATATGGTCGCGCTCGTCTGGCTGCTGCTGGGCCTTCGCCATGATCCTTCCCGCCTGGTCCTCATCGCCCCCGGCGTGATGGTTCTGGCAGGCGCGGCGTTGCTCTCGCGGCAGACATGGCTGCAGAATTTCCCCTACCGCAAATACGCCGTCGTCATGCCGCTGGCCGCGCTGATCGTCGCCGGATTCGGCAAGGGCGCGGGCGCGCATTACTGGGTCTCGCGCACGCCGGAACAGCGCGATTTCCTCGCTGCCGAAAACTGGGCGCGGGCCAACACGCCCCAGGGCTCCGTATTTCTTCCGGTGGAGCAGGAAGACGCCGGGTTCGCGCTCTTCTCGCGCAGGCCGGTCTGGTGGGATCGCTCCATGGGCGCGGCGGTGATGTGGTATCCCGCATTCCATGATGTCTGGGCCTGCCGCAGGGACGCGGTTCGCGCCGCCCGAAAGGCGGGCCGCATGGGCGATCTGGCCCGTGACGCGAACATCGACTTCGTGATCGCCAGATCGCGCCATGCCGATTTCACGGGCTTTGAAACGGCGTTCGAGAATGGGCGTTTCACCATCCTGCGCCGCGTCCTTCCCAGGACGGATATGCCCGTGTGCGCCGAGCCGCACATTTGACAGCCCCGTGACGGAACTATGTGCTCCGTAAAAACATTATGTTGCCAAGCGCCACCGTCCGGAGGGTACGGTTCCGGCTAAAGAGCGCCGTAGCGATGGTTGGGCATGAGCAGGGTAGTCTGGACCAGTCTGTATTTCCTGCTTCTTGCCCTGGCCGGTGTTCTTGTTTTCCCGCTCTGGCTTGCCGCGCTTACGATCGTGCGGATGCGTGACGAACCGCAGGATGCAGTGGAACATTACTGAACGGTCTTAGATGGGGGCTGGAGGCGGCATTGCCAGTCATAGGCGGGCGTTAAAAGCCTCAACCAGCGCCGACTCCAGCAAGGAAAGAATCGCAGTTTGCGAACGGCGGCGCGATGCGGAATTTATCCGTATTGCGCGGGACAAGGACCCAGACCCGTATAGCCGTGGCGGGACATTCGCTGGTGCCGGCTACAGGACTCGAACCTGTGACCCCCTGATTACAAATCAGGTGCTCTACCAACTGAGCTAAGCCGGCATCCGGCTGATCAGATACTCAGAACCCGCTCCGGTGGCAAGGATCGGCCAGGCGCCATGCGCCGAACCGAAACGCCAATCGTCCCCTCGTCATCATCCAGCGCTGTGAGCCCGGACCTCCAGATATTGGTCCGGCCCGGGCCCGGCGTTTAGCGACGCCGCGCGAATATTAGTGTTCCCCCGCCAAACCGCGCCCCCCTTAATCAGGGGATTTGCCGGAGACCGGACGAACGGCACGGTTCCAAGGCCAAGATTCGGGAACAGAAAAATCACAGGGAATGGCATGGGCAACGAGCCGCGATGGTCGTACCGCAAAAGCGCCTTCATCCTTGGCGTGTGCTGCTGCACCTTCTGGGCCGCGCTATTCCTTCATCTGGCGGGCTGACCGCCGCGCTTCACCGGGTCTGGGGCGCTGATCGCCGGGACCATAATAATCGAAAGTATATGTCCAGCGTTTCTCCTCGCGCGGCTTCAGCTTGATGTCGACATAGGGCTCCAGCCCCATGGTGCTGGG
>JAFIHO010000269.1 GCA_017849395.1 Hyphomicrobiales bacterium | reverse complement strand
GCCCAGCGTCTTCAGCAGCTCGCTGATCGTCCCCTTCTTGCCCAGCGCCGCGACGCGCACGGTTTCCAGCGCCGCTTCGTCAGAAGCAGAAGCGATCTGGCCGAGCAACTCGGATTGAAGGGACGCGATGTCGGACATGCAAACTCCGATAAGGGAATTCGCGGGCGATGATCATCACCCGCGATTCACTCCGGTGGAGTCTGTATCAGGCCTTGGCCGTGCTGGCCTGATCCACCAGAGCCTTGAAGGCGGCGGGCTCGTGGATGGCGAGGTCGGACAGAACCTTGCGGTCGATCTCGATGCCTGCACCGGCGAGCCCGCTGATAAATCGGCTGTAGGTCAGGCCATGCTCGCGCACCGCCGCATTGATGCGCTGGATCCAGAGCGCGCGGAAATTGCGCTTCTTCTCCTTGCGGCCAATGTAATTGTGCTGCAGCGACTTGTCGGCGGCGGCGTTGGCGGTGGTGATGTTGTTCTTGCGGCGGCCACGCATGCCCTTGGTCTGCTTGAAGACCTTCTTGCGGCGGGCGTGGCTGGGAACTGCGCGGGGTGAACGGCTCATGGTTAGAAGCCTCCGCCATAGGGCATCCAGCGCTTCACGCGCTGGGTTTCGGATTCGGACAGAACCGCCGTGCCGCGCAGGGTGCGGGTACGTTCGGGCGAGTTGGAGATCAACCGGTGGCGCTTGCCGACCTGGTGGGTCTTGATCTTGCCCTTGGCGGTGAATTTGAAGCGCTTTTTGGCGCCCGACTTGGTCTTCATTTTGGGCATTTGGCTCTCCTGTGGCGGCCGAAATGGCTGCGTAGCTTTCATGGGTCGCCACGGCATGCCCCGCCGGGCGGCCCGAAAGAGGGCGCGTTTAAGAGGAATATGGAGAGAAAATCAAGCCTTCGGCTATTCGCCCGGCTCGCCGGTACCGTCCCTGCGGATCGGCACGGGGGCGGCCGAGGACGTGCCGGTAACCCCGAAATCCTTGGACAGGCGGGCGCCATCGGCCATGGCAAAGCCTTCCGCCGCCAGCCCGCGCTTAAGCAATTCGCGGATCGCGGCGGCGCGGCTGGGCATCCGGCGTTCGAACCGCCAATTGTCCAGGGCTTCCAGCTCTTCCTTGGCGAGCATGATCTGAAGGCGCTCACCGCGCGTCAAATCATTCATCATGGTGATCCCGTTTCCTTTGTCAGGTCATGACTCAGCTGACGATGCCTAAGTTACTCAAAATGAGTAACTGGCGCACTCTGCTGCCTACCCAGAGAAAACCCAGGATAGGAACTTTCGGTTCCCGGCGGCAAGCGCTAACTCTGTACAAAATCACACAGTTACTAACTAACCTGTTGATTTTAATGGATATTTTAATTGCCATCCCGCGAGAAGCGGATCATTATTTGGCTAGAAAGGAGGATGTTCATGAGTACCATCCTCGTCCCGCCTTCCACGCATGACGTCGTTGCCGAAGCCAATCACCGGATCGCCAACAGCCTGACCCTGCTGATCAGCCTTGTGCGGATGCAGGCCAGTTCTGTGGCCAAGCGGGACCGTCCGCCCAGCAAGGCCGAAGTAAGGCTGATGCTGGAGGGCATCGCCGCGCGCATAAGCACCATCGGCCAACTGCACCGCCTGCTGTCGAACATCCCGCAGGATGGCGTCACCAACCTGAAATCCCATCTGCACGACGTCACCGATGCGCTGGTTTCGGCGCTGTCCTCTCCCGAACAATCTGTTGTGGTGGCCCATACGGGTGACGATTGCCTGGTGATGGTGCGCCAGGTGCAGCCGATTATCCTTATCCTGTGCGAGATCTTCATCAATGCGATGAAGTACGCCCATCCCGCCGGTGTGCCGCTGGCGATGACGGTGGATTGCCTGCCGGCCGCCGATGGAAGGCTTGTCCTTACCATCAGCGATGACGGCGTGGGATTACCCGAGGGATTCGATGCCAATACCAGCGAGGGCCTGGGCTTTCGCGTGATGCGGTCCCTGGCGGCCGAAATCGGCGCCAAACTCGACATTATCTCGACCGCGCTGGGCCTCACCTTCCGTCTGTCGGTGCCTGCCAGCGCGATGGCCAGCGTCAAACTGGCCTGACCCCAAGCTTTCGCAATGCAGCACCGCATGGCAGGATTCGTGCGCCATGCTGCAGTCCGTCTCCCGTCTTCTCACCCGTGCTTCGCGCATCCTGTTCTGGCCTGGTGTGGTGCTTGTCGTCTGGGGCGAATTGCGGCCCCGTCCGCTACCCGTAGCGGCGCTGATTTGGGACAAGGCGGAACACTTCACCGCCTATTTCGGTCTCGCGGCCATGGCGACCATGGTGTTGCGCCGGGGCCGCAGACTGGTCTGGGCCCTGTTCGGCGTCATCGCGCTGGGCGCGGTGCTGGAAGTTCTGCAGACCTTCACCGGCCGCGATGCCGAAGGCCTCGATGTCCTGGCCAATACGATCGGCGTACTGTCCGGCTTCGGTGTGGCGGCGCTTCTGCTCGCCCTTGTTGCCCGGGAAGGCGGCGGCGACTAACCTTGTCTTCGGAACGAAGAAAACGGGGAGGCCTCATGTTCGCTGAATTCAAGAAATTCGCCATGCGGGGCAATGTGCTTGACCTCGCGGTCGGTGTGATCATCGGCGCGTCCTTCACCGGCATCGTCAATTCGCTGGTCAAGGACATCATCATGCCGCCCATCGGCATGGCGCTGGGCGGCG
>JAFIHO010000028.1 GCA_017849395.1 Hyphomicrobiales bacterium | reverse complement strand
GGCGTGACCGAGGCCTCGCCTGTCGTCGCCGCCAACCAGATCGACGCCAATCATCCCGGCACGGTCGGTCGCCTGATGCAGGGCATGGAGGCGCGGCTGGAGCCCGTCGAGGGCATTCCCAATGCCGGCCAGCTTGTGGTGAAGGGGCCGAACGTCATGCTGGGCTATATCAAGCCCGATGCGCCGGGCGTGATCGTGCCGCCCCAGGATGGCTGGTACAATACGGGCGATGTGGTTTCGATCGACGATGAGGGATTCATCGCGATCCGCGGCCGCCTGAAGCGCTTCGCCAAGATCGGCGGCGAAACGGTGTCGCTGAGCGTGGTGGAGAATGTCGCCGCCGCGCTGTGGCCCGACAACACCCACGCCGCGGTGGCCGTGGCGGACGCCCACAAGGGTGAGCAGATCGTGCTGGTGACGGATGTGCCGGATGCGCGCCGGGTGGACATGGTCGGCTGGGCGCAGAACCACGGCGTTTCGGAGCTGGCCATCCCGCGGCGGATCATAGTCATAGACGCCATCCCCGTTCTGGGAACCGGCAAGACGGACTATGTCGCCGTGCAAAAACTGGCCGAGGCGCAGGCCAGGGAGTAGCGGGGCTAAGTAGTCACCGTCTACGAGATTGACAATCACTCGCAATGGATCTATATATCGGGGGATTATCGGGGACTTCCTTGGATGATTGTTTGCGTCTGCAATAGGCTGAACGAAACGCGGATCGGTGCCGCCGTATGTGACGGCGCGCAGTCGGCGGATGAGGTCTATGCGCGCTGCGGCGTGAGAAAGAATTGCGGACGATGCCAGGAAACGATCGAAGACATGCTGGAAAGCAGCCGCCGCGCGCTGGCGCTGGCAGCGGAGTAGCGCCGGGGCCCGAGCCCCATGCCTCGCTGGAGGGCGATCCCGACACCATCGCGTTCCTGAACAAGGTGCTCAAGAACGAGCTGACCGCGATCAATCAGTATTTCCTGCATTCGCGCATGCTGGCCGATTGGGGCCTCAGCGAATTCGCCAGGAAGGAATACGAGGAATCCATCGACGAGATGAAGCACGCCGACCGGCTGATCAAGCGCGTGCTGTTCCTGGGCGGACTGCCCAACCTTCAGGACCTGGGCAAGCTGATGATCGGCGAGGATGTGCAGGAGCTCATCAAGTGCGACCTGTCGCTGGAGATGATGGCCCTGCCCGACCTGAAACTGGCCATCGCCCATTGCGAGACGGTGAAGGATTTCATCAGCCGCGAACTGTTCACCAAAATCCTCGAGAGCGAGGAAGAACATATCGACTGGCTGCAGACACAACTGCGCCTTATCGAGCAGATGGGGATCGAGAATTTCGTCCAGCTCCAGACCAAGCCGAACGCGAGCTAATTGGCGGGTGAAGGCGGAGGGCTGAAAGCGAAGCCGATAGGGCGTCCGTGCGCTAGAATTCTGCTTCCAGTTCCTCGACCGCGACGGGTTCGGCCTTGGCGGCTTCGATCCATTCGATCATGTCGGGCAGGTTCAGCACCGTGTCGCAATAGTCGGCGCACATGCGGTCCAGCTTTACGTCATAGGTGCGGAAGCGGGTTGCCACCGGGGCGTACATCGCGTCCGCCACGCTGGGGCGTTCGCCGAACAGATAGGGGCCGTCATAGGTTCGCAGGCATTCGCGCCAGATCGTCGCCACCCGGTCGATATCGGCCTGTGCGCCCGCCCAGATCTTGAAACCGGGATAATGCGCTTTCAGATTCATCGGCAGCGCCGAGCGCAGATTGGTGAAGCCGGAATGCATCTCGCCGGAGATGGCGCGGCAATGCACACGCGCCGCCGCCCCTCGCGGCAGCAAGCCCGCTTGCGGGAAGGTCTCGTTCAGATATTCGGCCAGGCCCAGCGTGTCCCAAACCTTCAGGCCGTTATGCCGCAGGCACGGCACCAGGAAGGACGGTGACAGCAGCAGCAGCTCCGCCCGCGTGGAAGGATCGTCGCTGGACAGAAGCTCTTCCTCGAAATCCAGTCCCGCCATCCGGCAAAGCAGCCAGCCACGCAGCGACCAGGACGAGTAGTTTTTACTCGAGATCGTCAGGACGGCATCTTTCATGTGCACAGTTTCCAGCGATTTCCATGCGTTGACAAGCAATATCTCGCACTGCAGCATAAAAACCGTTAGGGTTTCCGGCATACGGTAGTTGCGACCCGGTCTGTTGCCGCCGCAGGCTGAGGGTTGGGAACGGGATGTTTTTGTACGACGCTTATCAGGCACAGCAGGATGCACTGGCACCGTGGCGCGCGGCGGCCGGGCTGATGCGCGCCTGGATGCTCGACACCAGCATGGGGCCAGGCGCCAACTATCTCGCGCGCTGTGCGGGCGCGGCGGCGGAAATCGTCTCGCGCTCAAAGCTGATCCATGATCGTCCCGACTATGGCATCACGGAGGTGCCGGTCGACGGCCGCCAGGTACCGGTGACCGAGGAAGATGCCGTCGAACTGCCCTTTGGCAATCTGGTCCATTTCCGCAAGGAGACGAATATTCCGCAGCCGCGTGTGCTGCTGGTCGCGCCGATGGCGGGACATTTCGCGACGCTGTTGCGCAACACCGCCGAAACGCTGCTGCGCGATCATGACGTTTACATCACCGACTGGAAAAGCGGGCGCGAAGTGCCGCTTTCGGCGGGCCGTTTCGGCACGGACGAGTATGTCGACTACCTCATCAAATTTTTCGAGAAGCTCGGGCCGGGGGCGCATGCCGTGGCGGTGTGCCAGCCCTGCGCCGCGCTGACGGTGGCGGTGGCGGCGATGGCGGAGGCGGGGCATCCGGCCACGCCGCGCTCGATGACCCTGATGGCGGGGCCGGTCGATACGCGCGTCAATCCCACCAAAGTCAATGAACTGGCGACGTCAAAGCCGATCGAATGGTTCCGCAACAACATGATCAGCGCCGTGCCTGCGCGCTATCCGGGCGCGGGGCGGCATGTCTATCCGGGCTTCCTTCAATTGTCGGCCTTCATGTCGATGAACATGCCGCGCCATGTCCGCGCCCATATGGATCTGTTTGGCCACATCCTGAAGGGTGAGGAAGCCAAGGCCGAGGCCAACCGCAAATTCTATGACGAATATTTTTCCGTCGCCGACCTGCCCGCCGAATTCTATCTGGAGACGGTGCAGAAGGTGTTCCAGGAACATCACCTGCCGCGGGGCATCTTCGAATATTGTGGCCGCAAGGTCGATCCCGGCGCCATCAAGCGTACCGCGCTGTTGACGGTCGAGGGCGAGCGCGACGATATCTGCTCCATCGGCCAGACCCTGGCGGCGCACGATCTGTGCCGCTCGATCAAGCCGTTCCGCAAGAAGCATTATGTGCAACCGGGCGTCGGCCATTATGGCGTGTTCTCGGGCACGCGCTGGCAAACCCAGATATACCCGATGGTGCGCAATACCATCCTGTCCAGCGAGTAGCTATTTCAGCGCCGTGTTGAGCTGCCACCCCAGCCGAGCCCCTGCCCTTGCGAGTTGCGCGCGGATGACGGCTTCCTTCCGTTCCGCATAGTCGCGCGGCAAGAGAAGCGGAGGCCCGCCGGGCCGCGCTTTCTCCAGGCCCGCATATATTTCCCGTTGCGCGAGGCGGAAGGATTCATTCGCCCAGTCCGCCGGAGCACCGTTGCGCCAGGATTGCCGCGCACCGGCCGGGAACGCCGCCGCGACCTGTCCGGCCAACAGACCGGCATCATGGCCCGGCAGTGCGGTCACGATACGCGTGTCCCATACCTGATGCAGGCTGGCGGGATTGCGGCCCCGGCCCAGCCGGACGCGGATGTCGTTGCCGCCCCGGTCGTCATTGTCGATCGTGTGCAGCGGCTGATGGATGTCTCCGGCGAAATGGATGAGGACACGCAGCGCCTCCGCCCGGACCGCGCGGGGGCGTTTGCGGTCGGCCAGGATGCGCAGATCGGCTTCCATCCGCGCCACCACGCAGTTCCCGCCCGCGCAGTCCCGGCGGCGGTCGAAGCCTGCCGCACCCAGCGGAATGTTCACGAAATGCCAGCGCGACGTGGCGGGCCGCGCGTCGCGGATTTCGTCGGCCCAGTTCGCCTGTGCGACCATCATGGCTTCGGCATTGCCCCCCAGCAGCGATGCGATTTCGGCGCGGGCGCGCGGTGACAATTCCCGCGCAGCGATGTGGGCGACGATCTCATGGCCTTCGGGGCCCCAGGCCTGCGCGCGAAGGATCGATAGCAGGAAAAATGCGGCGGCGAGGGATGCTTTCCAAAGCATGGCAGTGGGTTATCTCGCGATTCGAGTGTGGGATGTAAAAAGTTGCGGGTGGGGCGTAGCAGCGCTTCAACACACGCGCGCCGATGCGCGGAAATCCAAATATCCCAACCAGAACAAAACATTAACGAAACATCAAGGTTGACGAGGGCAAGTTAAGACATGCTAGTTTTCCGACGGTCGCACGCCGGGGATGGGTTTGCGGGCAGGACTGGGCTGGGGCTGCGGCGAACGGGGGTTCGCCTTTAGTCCCGAATGACGGAGCCGACGTGGACCGCCGATATAGCGATTCCAAGAACATCCCCGCGCGCGTGCGCCATGCCAGAGCCGCTTTGGCAACCACCGATGGCCGCTGGGCCATGGTGTCCACCGGCATCACCTTTCTGGTGGCGGGCGCGGTGACTCTGCTGGCGATGGGCACCATGCCGACAGCCAGCCCCAAGGTCGGCATTCCCAGCCATATTCCCCTCTCCTATGAACTGTTCCGGCTGATCCGCAATGGCGGGGCGGAGCCGCCGCCGCGCGATACGGTGATCCAGGAAGCCGACACCAATCCGGGCGCGGAAACCCGCATCGTCACCCTGGACGCCGGCGACACGCTGGCGGGGATGCTGGAGGATGTCGGCATTTCCACCGCCGACGCCAACGCTGCGATCCAGGCCCTGCGGACGCAATTCAATCCCCGTGCTTTGAAGGCCGGGCAGAGTTTCGAGATCACCTATTCGCTGGCAAAGACCATCGACGCCACCGGCGCGGCGCCCAAGCCCGCCGCGCCGCCCAAGCCGAAGACCATGGTGGTCATGGTCAACAACAAGCCCGTGACTGTTCCGGTCGATGCCAACGATGATGGGACGCCGGAAAATTCAGAGTCGATCTCCCGCCTGTTGTCGGTGCACTTCTCGCCCTCCATCGAGCAGGACATCAACGTCACCCGCACGACCGAAGGCGATTTCACCGCCCAGACGACGCAGAAGAAGCTGGAGGTTCATCGCCACCGCGCGGGCGCGACCATCGATTCCAGCCTTTATCTGTCGGCGATGCAGGCGGGCATTCCGGCGGATGTCGTGGTAGATATGATCCGCATGCCATCAGCGCCTCACCAGACAGCTTGAGCAAAATGCGCTTGTGGGCTGGTGCGGCGTTGGACATGGAAACTTTCTCCGGTAAGTGGTACGAGGCTTGGGTGGGGTTATGGGGAACGGTCAGGCAGCAGCCTTGGCAGCGGCCACCTGGGCAGCCACCTCAGCAGCGAAGTCGTCGACCTTCTTCTCGATGCCTTCGCCCACCACGTACAGGGTGAAGCCCTTCACGTTGGTGTTGGCGGCCTTGAGCATCTGGGCCACGGTTTGCTTGCCGTCAGCAGCCTTCACAAAGACCTGGTCGTCCAGCGAGACTTC
>JAFIHO010000027.1 GCA_017849395.1 Hyphomicrobiales bacterium | reverse complement strand
GCCGTCGATCAGCCAGCCCTTGCCGAGCGAGTTGATGTGGCTGTTGGCGAACACGCCGCTCAAGATGGCGCCCAGTGCGCCGCCCACGCCATGCACGCCCCAGGCGACCAGCGCATCGTCATATCCAAGGGCCTTCTGCATCCACACCGCCGACATGTAGCAGATGACGCCCGCCAGCAGGCCGATCCAGAGCGAACCCATCGGATCGACGAAACCCGCCGCCGGGGTGATGGCGACAAGGCCCGCCACCGCGCCGGAGATCATGCCCAGAAGGCTCGGCTTCTTGGCGATGATCCATTCGGCGAACATCCAGGCCATCGAAGCCGCGGCGGTCGCGATCTGGGTGTTCGCCGCCGCCATGCCTGCGAGGACATTGGCGGAAACCGCCGAACCGGCGTTGAAGCCGAACCAGCCGAACCACAGAAGACAGGCGCCGATCACGCTGAACAGCAGGTTATGCGGCGCCATGTTCTCGGTGCCGTAGCCGATGCGCTTGCCCAGAACCAGACAGGCGACCAGGCCCGCGGTACCGGCATTCAGGTGAACGACGGTGCCGCCCGCAAAGTCCAGCGCGCCGATCTCTGCGCCGATGAAGCCGCCGCCCCACACCCAGTGGGCGACGGGCGCGTAGACGAACAACAGCCACAGGCCCATGAACCACAGGAAGGCCGAGAACTTCATGCGGTCCGCCAGCGAGCCTGCGATCAGCGCCGGGGTGATGATCGCGAAGGTCATCTGGAAGAACATGAAGACCGATTCCGGAATGGTCGGCGCCAGCGAATGCGTCGATTCCAGGGTCATGCTCTTGAGGAACAAATTGCCGAACCCGCCGATGAACCTGTTCATGCCGGCATCGGCGTTGGTGGAGAGGGCGATGGAATAGCCGATGACCATCCACAGGATGGTGATCAGGCCGGTGGCCGCGAAGCTCTGCGCCATGGTGGCCAGCATGTTCTTCTTGCGTACCATGCCCGCATAGAACAGGCCCAGGCCCGGAATGGTCATCAGCAGCACCAGCGCCGCGGATGTGAGCATCCAGGCGGTGTCGCCCGTGTCGATCTTGGGCGCGTCGGCGGCAAAGGCGCTGCCGGCCGTGAGCGCCAGCGCAGGCACGGCGGCCAGCGTTCCCAGCGCCATTCTCTTAAGTCGTTCGATATTCATGGATAGTCCCCTTTACTCGTGTTTCGCGGCAGCGGCTTAGAGCGCGTCGCCATCGGTTTCGCCGGTGCGGATGCGCACGACCTGTTCGAGCGGCGTAACGAAAATCTTTCCGTCGCCGATCTGACCGGTCTTGGCCTTGCTGGTGATGGCGTCGATCACCGCTTCCACCATCTCGCTTTTGACCGCCACTTCGATTTTCAGCTTCGGCAGAAAGCTCACGGCATATTCCGCGCCGCGATAGATTTCGGTATGCCCCTTTTGCCGTCCGTACCCCTTGACCTCAGTCACCGTCATGCCCTGGACGCCGAGCGCGGAAAGAGATTCGCGCACTTCGTCGAGCTTGAAGGGTTTGATGATCGCCGTAATAAGCTTCATCTGCCGTCCTTCCGTGTTCATTGGCTCACCGGACGAAGGGTCCGGCTTTAACGGATTATCAAGAACCGTGCCGGTTTCGATCAGAACAGCTAAGGCTTTGTCTTAAATGGAATTTCCTGAAAAATCGGCCAGGTCTGACTCAATAATAGGCAGAGGTCAGTTGCATAAAATGTGGTCAAAAAGGCCGTTTTGCCCAAATTATACGCACATTTCTTGCTCCTGTCCGCACGGCAATCTTTCGCAAATGCGACGGGGTCAGCCATGAAGCAGGCCGATGTGATCGTTTGCGGCGGCGGAATGGTTGGCTTGACTCTGGGCCTGGCCCTTGCCCAGGGCGGGCTGAAGACGGTGGTGGCCGACGCCGCCCGGCCTTCCGCCACCCTCGATCCCAAATTCGACGGCCGCGTATCGGCCCTTGCCTTCGCCTCGGTGCGGATGCTGACGGCGCTGGGCGTGTGGCAGGCGCTACAGACGGACGCCCAGCCCATCCGGGAAATCCTGGTGACGGACGGCAAGCCGGGCGAGGCGGCCTCGCCCTTCTCGCTGCATTTCGATTCCGGCGAGGTGGGCGCGGACAGCCTGGGTCATATCGCCGAGAACCGTCATATCCGCGCCGCTCTCTATGGCGCGGCGGCAAACGCGCCATCGCTGGAACTGATCGCGCCCGCCGCGGTGCAAAGCGTCACCGTCAGCGATGGCCATGCCGTGGCGCGGCTGGCGGACGGACAGGAAGTTTCAGCCGCGCTGGCCATCGCGGCCGACGGACGGGAATCGCCCCTGCGCGCCCAGGCGGGCATCTCCACCATCGGCTGGTCCTATCCCCAGACCGGCATCGTCGCCACGGTCGAGCATGAGAAGCCGCACAATGGCGTGGCCTATGAACATTTCCTGCCGTCAGGGCCTTTCGCGATCCTGCCGATGACCGGCAATCGTTCCTCTCTGGTGTGGACAGAGGCAAAAGACACCGCGCCCGCCATGCTGGCGCTGGACGAGGTGGGCTTCAACGAACAGATCGCGCGCCGCTTCGGCACCCATCTGGGCCGCACCAAAGCGGCGGGACCGTGCTGGTCCTATCCGCTGTCCTTCCATCTGGCGCGCGATTTCGTGGCGCCACGTTTCGCGCTGGCGGGCGACTGCGCCCATGGCATCCATCCCATCGCGGGGCAGGGCCTCAATCTCGGGCTGAAGGATGCCGCTGCGCTGGCCGAAGTGCTGCTGGATGCGGCGCGGCTGGGCCAGGATATCGGCGCGGCCGATGTGCTGAAACGCTATGAGCGCTGGCGGCGGTTCGACTCCTTCACCCTGGCCGCTTCCACCGATGCGCTGAACCGGCTGTTCTCCAACGACATCGCGCCTTTGCGCGCGCTGCGCGATGTGGGGCTGGGCATCGTGGACGCCATCGGCCCCGCCCGCCGCTTCTTCATGCGCCACGCCGGCGGCGACATCGGGAAACTCCCCCGCCTGATGAAGGGCGAGGCGGCCTAATCACTGTCTGTCATCCCCGGCGAACGCGCCTAGGGCGCGTGAGGGAAGGGGACCCAGGCGGATAGGTCAGACCCGGTCTCACCGCCGGGGTCCCTTCCCCAAGCGCAAGTTTTTGTAGGCGCGCGTTGCTTGCTAACAAAAACCAAGCGTCGGCCGGAAACGCTGCGCCTAATGCAGCGTCTTGCGCCACCGCTGCGACGCACGCTCCCGCGCCGACAAGGGCTGGCGCCGTGGCGCAGCGGATGACGGCGCAGCCAGCGCGGTGGGAAGCTCGTCATAGAAACGCCGCGCCACCACCGCCACCCGCGCGGCCCGCATCTGCTCGGCTTCCTCGCGGCTGGCGAACACCTGTGCCTCGAACAGATAATGCGTGATGGGCTGACCGGTGCGCCGGTCGGGCACGACGATCTCCTCCACCGCCTCGACCTGCTCGTCCGCCACATCCATCGTGTGCCGGAAATGCGCCGTGGGATCGGTGACGTCACGCTGCTGCTGCATGATGCGCGCGGCGTTGCCCTGGTCGAAGCGTTTCAGCGCGCCCAGGATGCGGTCCCGAAACCGCACCATCACCAGGCAGGCGGCAATCGCCGCGAATGTCCATAACAGATCACGCATCCACTCCGCCCCCGGAATGTATTCCATGTCCGCGTCTCAAATAATCCACGCTCTGCATTTCGGCAAGCCGCGATGCGGTGCGCCGGAACGCGTCCGCGCCATCACCCGTCGTATACAGCGCATCGGGCGGCGCGGCGGCGGAACAGATCAGCTTTACGCCCTCGTCATACAAAGTATCGACCAGCAGGATGAAGCGCCGCGCCTCGTTGCGCATATCGGGCGTCAGCAGTGGAACATGGTCGATCAGCACGGTGTGGAAATCCTGCGCGATGGCAAGATAATCCGCCGCCGCCAGCGGTTGCGCGCACAAATCCCCGAAATCAAACCGCGCCACGCCGCGCGCCGCCCGCGGCACATTCAGCTTGCGCCCAAGCACATGCAAAGTGGCGGGCTTGCCCTTGTCCTGGTCGGTCAGCCGCCGCCATGCCGCATCCATCCGGGCATCGGCGTCCGCGCCCAGCGGCGTCAGATACACGTCCAGGCCGGACATGCGCTGCAGCCGATAGTCGGTCGGGCCGTTCAGCTCCAGAACCTCCATGCGCTGTTCTATCTCCGCGATGAAGGGCAGAAACAATGGCCTGTTCAGTCCACCCTCATACAGCCTGGCGGGCGGGGTATTGCTGGTCGCGACGATGGTCACGCCCGCCGCGAACAGCCGGTCGAACAACCGCCCCAATATCATCGCGTCGGCGACATCGGTGACCTGGAACTCGTCAAAGGCCAGAAGCCTGGCTTCCTCCGCGATGCTGCGCGCCACCGGCGG
>JAFIHO010000268.1 GCA_017849395.1 Hyphomicrobiales bacterium | reverse complement strand
GCCACGGCGAAAGGGCGGATGCCACGCGCGTGCGCACGATCCGCGATTGATGCCGCCCAATCTCGTTGAACGTCAGCGTCGGCAGCTCCGCGGAAGGCTCGACAATTCGCCCGTATGGCACCAACCCCAGCTTGATCAACGCCTGAAATCCGTTGCAAACGCCAAATACCGGTACGCCCTTTGCAGCCGCGTCGATGACCGCCCGCATGATAGGGGAACGGGATGCGATCGCTCCGCAGCGCAGATAGTCTCCATAGGAAAAACCGCCCGGCAGCACCACCAGATCGACGGCGGGCAGTTCGCTGTCCTGGTGCCACACCATGTGCGGCGTCTTGCCGGTCATTGCCTCCAGCGCGACCTTGGCGTCGCGGTCGCAGTTGGAGGCGGGGAACACAATGACGGCGGACCGCATAACCTGTCATGGCCCGCCAGCGAGGCCGGACTTGTCCGGCCGAAGCGCGTGCGGGCCACCCAATTTTCACGCGCTTCCAAGATGGATGGCCGGGTCAAGCCCGGCCATGGTGAGTTACTACTTCAATTCGATCTCGTACTTCTCGATCACGGTGTTGGCGGGAAGCTTGTCACACATCTCCTTCACGGCGGCGCGCGCCTTGGCGGCGTCGGTCTCGGCGAGTTCCAGGTCAATCACCTTGCCCTGGCGCACTTCGCCGACCGAGCCGAAGCCCAGGCCGTTCAGCGCATGGCCGATGGCCTTGCCCTGAGGATCGAGGACACCGTTTTTCAGAGTGACGAAGACGCGTGCTTTCATGGTTTTTCGATACTGCGGCTCTCATGCTTTGACAGGCTCAGCATGAGGATTTGTTGGAAGTCCTCACCCTGAGCCTGTCGAAGGGTGAGGGCTGCGCCGGTCACTGCACCAGCACCGGTCCCTTATTCTCGCCTTGCACCGATTCGGGCATGATTCCCAAGCGTTTTGCCACTTCGCTATAGGCCTCGACCACGCCGCCCATGTCGCGGCGGAAACGGTCCTTGTCCAGCTTCTCGTTGGTCTGGACATCCCACAGGCGGCAATTGTCCGGGCTGATCTCGTCGGCCAGCACGATGCGCATATAATCGTTTTCCCACAGCCGCCCGAATTCCAGCTTGAAATCCACCAGCTTGATGCCCGCGCCCAGGAACAGGCCAGACAGGAAGTCGTTCACCCGGATGGTCAGGTTGACGATATCGTCCAGATCCTGCGGGCTGGCCCAGCCAAAGGCGGTGATGTGCTCTTCGCTGACCCAGGGATCGTTCAGCGAGTCGTTCTTGTAGTAATATTCGATGATGGAACGGGGCAGGGCGGTGCCTTCCTCGATCCCCAGCCGCTTGGACATGGACCCGGCGGCGACATTGCGCACCACCACTTCCAGCGGAATGATCTCGACCTCTTTGATCAACTGCTCGCGCATGTTCAGGCGGCGCACGAAATGGGTCGGCACCCCGATGCCCGCAAGCTGGGTCATCAGATATTCGGAGATGCGGTTGTTGAGGACGCCCTTGCCCTCGATCGTGTCCTTCTTGGCGCCATTGCCGGCGGTGGCGTCGTCCTTGAAATACTGGATGACGGTGCCCGGCTCGGTGCCTTCGTAAAGGATCTTGGCCTTGCCTTCGTAAATGACGCGGCGGCGTTTCATGGGGGTATCCTCGGCCCGGAAAGTCCGGGAAAGCGGCAATCTAGGGGCGCGGGGCGTCGCGGGCAATGTCGCCATGGCCGCAAGGCGCGCATGACGGGTTCCCGTCCACAGGATTTAACAATTTCAATGGGTTAGAAGCGCACCTGGGTGACGGTCAGGGACGGCAGCGCCTGGGCATCCCAGTCCGCCCGGGTGAAAACCTGGGCATTCTGCCGGGCCGCCCGCAGCCGGTCGAAATCCAGATCGGCAGTGACCCAGCCCGGCCTGTCCCGTTCGCCCTTCGCCAGCACCCCGTCATCGGGGAAACCCCGGTCGGGCGTGGCATAGGCGGCGGCCCAGCCGGTGTTCACATCAACGGCGGGCGACCAGGGGGCCTCGCCCACCGTGGGAGCAACCGCGACATAGACCTGGTTCTCCAGCGCCCTTGCCCGCGCACCGACATGGACCCGGTTCGATCCCGCCAGCGTGTCGGTGCAGGAGGGGGCCAGGATGAGGTCCGCCCCTGCCTGCGCCATGGCATGGGCGATCAGGGGGAATTCGATGTCATAGCAGATCGCGATGCCGATCCTGGCCGCGCCCAGATCGAAGATTTTCAGACTCTCGCCCCCCGCAATGCCCCAGCTTTCCTTTTCGAAGCGGGTCATCTGGCGCTTTTCCTGAAAACTCTGACCGCCCGGGGTGAAAAGATAAGCGCGATTGCGAAACGCGCCGCCACTTTCCACCGGCAGGCTGGGCGCAAGGATGGCGACGCCATGCTGGCGGGCCAGCGCCGCATAGGTTTCGACAAAGCCATCATGAAACTCCGCCAGCGCCGCGATCTGGCCGGTCAGGTCCTGCTGCAAATCCTCCGATAGCAGCGATGTCAGTTCCATCGCGCCATATTCGGGAAACACGAGCAGATCGGCCTCGGCGCTTCCCACCCAATGCGCGGCATTGGCGCGCCAGGCATGGAAGTCTGCGAACTTCCCGATTGGGTACTGCGCCAGCGCGAGCTTCACAGTGTCTTCATCCAATAGACCATCGGCTTTTGCGTCTCCGCCGCGTCGCCGATGTCCTTCCAGGAAAAGGTCGAAACAAGATCGGGCCGCTTCGCATAGCCGCGATGTTTCCAGAATTCATCCAGCGGCGTGTAGTCCGAAGGCCGCGCGGGATGATCCTCGGGCCGCACCACGCCGCAGAAACAGGTATGCGCGTAGCCATGCGCCCGCGCCGCCGCCTCACGCTCCTCGAAGAAACGCACGCCCACGCCCTGGCCGCGATATTCGGGCAACAAAACGGACTCGCCGAAATAGAAGATGCGCGTCATGTCCAGCCCCGCCTTGATGAAGGGCGCCTGCACGAACTGTTCTTCCTCATCCAGGCCCAGCGCGGTGGATGCGCCCACCACCCTGTTGCCATCCAGCGCCACGATCAGCGTACCGGTCTTCGCCTTGGCATAGCGCGGCAGATAGATGCGCTCATGTTCCAGCGTGCCTTCATACTGATAAGGCCAGGCGCGAAACACGCTGATGCGCAGCCGCGCCAGATCTTCCAGCCGTGTCATCAGTCCGTCGCCGGACAGCCGCTCGATCTTCAGGCTCATTTCACCTGCCTGAGCCAGTCTTCCAGATTGTAATAGTTGGTGATGCGCGCCACCTTGCCGTCCCTGATTTCGAAGAACGCGCCCGCGGGCAGGCGATAGGTCTGGCCCTTGGCGGGCGGCAGGCCTTCATCAGTGGCGAGATATTTGCCCAGCACCGTAAATTCGGCGGCAGCGCGGCTGCCGTCACCGCTCACCATCACCGCGATATCGACGATCTGCTCGTCATAGGAACGGTTCATCCGTTCCAGGAATGCACGGAAGGCGGCGTTGCCGGTCTCGCGCCCGCCCTGGTTGATGTCATGCACAACGTCCTCGGACAGCAGCGCCAGAAAGCCGTCCACATCCTTGGCGTTGAAACGGTCGTAATAGTTGCGGATCAGGGTTTCGGCGCCGGTCATGGGGGATAACTAGGATTTTGCGGCCGCGAATTCAATCTGGACCGGCCAGCGGCACCAGAATTTGACATTGGCAAACAGCCGCCACATTTGTGATATGGAATATCAAAGG
>JAFIHO010000267.1 GCA_017849395.1 Hyphomicrobiales bacterium | reverse complement strand
TATTTCGCGGGCGACGAGGAAACATTCAAGGGCTGGCTGCGTGTGTCCTGGTCCAAGCCCACCGGCTCGGGGCTGGACGCCATCGACAACAAGCTGAAGGCGCTGAAACTCACCATCCGCAACGCCCCAATGGACCAACCGCAGGAATTCGCCCCCTGCATCTTCGGCGGCGGCGCAGGCGTGGAAGAAATCCTGATCGGCCGGGCCTACTGACGGCATGAGCGGCGACTTCTGTCCGCTACTCGCTGCCAGCGCCTTCAAGCTAGAATGTCATGGCCCACTTCACGTGGGCCATCCAGGGCCACACGCGCGATGCCGAAGACCTACTATGTCTACATCATGGCCAGCCAGCGCAACGGCACGCTCTACATCGGCATGACCAACAATCTTGATCGCCGCGCCTGGGAACATCGCGAAGGCCGCGTTCCCGGCTTCACGGAAAAATACGGCATCAAGACCCTCGTCTATTTCGAAACATGCGATGACGTCCGCATGGCCATCCATCGCGAAACCCGCCTCAAGAAATTCACCCGGTGCCGCAAGCTGGAACTGATAGAAAGCGCCAACCCGCAATGGCGCGACCTCACAGAAAGCCACGCGTTTGCCCTGGATGGCCCGGGCGAGCCGGGCCATGACAATCTGGATTACGAGTTCAAATGAACATCCTCATCACCGGCTCCTCCGGCTGGCTCGCCCAAACCCTCATCCCGCTCCTGCGCAAGGACGGCCACAAGGTCACCGGCATCGACCCGAAACCCTCCCCGCTGACCACCATCACCGGCAGCATCGCCGACCGCGCCCTGGTCGCCCGCACGATCCGTGACAACGGCATCACCGCCATCATCCATGGCGGCGCGCTGCACAAGCCCAACATCGCGACCAACACCAACCAGGACTTCATAAACGTCAATGTCACCGGCACGCTGAACCTGCTGGAGGAAGCGATTGCGAACGGCGTGGACCGTTTCATCTTCACCTCCACCACCTCGCTAATGATCTCCCAAACCATCCGCGACGGACGCGGCCCGCGCGCAGTATGGATCGACGAGACGCTAGCCCCACTCCAGCCGCGCAACATCTATGGCGTCACCAAATATGCCGCCGAGAAACTCTGCCACTTCTTCCACGCCGAACACGGCCTGCCGGTCATCATCCTGCGCACCGCCCGCTTCTTCCCGGAGGAGGACGACATGGCGCACGCCATCTCCCAGTCCGAACCCAACACCAAGGCCAACGAATTCCTGTTCCGCCGCCTGACAGTAGAGGACGCCGCCGCCGCCCATGCCGCGGCGCTGGCCCGCTCGCCCGAAATCGGCTTCGACATTTTCATCGTCAGCGCCAAAACGCCGTTCTCGCCTTCCGACTGCGAACAGTTGATGACCGACGCACCCGGCGTGGTGCGCCGCTATTTCCCGGATTACGAATCCGTTTATGCCCGCCACGGCTGGACCATGTTCCCGTCCATCGACCGGGTCTATGACGCGGGCAAACTGGAACGCCGCCTCGGCTTTACCTGCCGCACCGGCTTCGCCGAAATCCTTCGGTCGCTGCGGCCCGCCTGATCACCAGGGCGGCGGCTTGCCGATGACGATGCCATGGCGATTGCCGGATTTCACTTCCGCGCATTTTCCGCCCGGCGCGCGCTTCAATCCGAAAAAGGCGCCGCCGATCCGCACGCCGCCGACAAACACGCCATTGTCGCGGATCACCGCCTGGGGCGCTTCCCCGCACAACATCCGCCCCCGAATGCGCGCCGTGTTGCGGTTCAGATAGCGCACATAGATCACTTCCTGGTCGAAACGGTCCAGCAGCACAAAGGTGTGGCGGTCAGGCCGGTAGGCGCGCAACTGTAACCCCTCCAGAGGCTGATACTCATTGTCCCGCACCATGAAGGCGAGATCGCTGGTCCAGTTATAGGCGGCGCTTTCGATCATCAGCCCTTCGGGCGTGCGCCGCAGCCGGAAGCCGGGACACTCATCCACCGTGAAGGGCATGAACGGTCCGTTGCCCCGCCCCACGACGCGATTGGTGCCGAACAGCATGACGAGATCGTCGGGGCCCGCTTCCTCGGAACAGAAGGTCGGCGGCGACGGCTCCTGCGCCGCCAGCAACGCGCCGGTTGGCGCGGGCGGCCGCAGCAGGACCCATAGCCCGTAACCGCCCAGCACCAGCACCAGAACAGCCGACATCGCACCCAGCACCAGCGCCGGATGCACATCGCGGATCTCCAGCTCATAGGCCAGCAGCACACACAGCAGGGTCGAAAGCCCGGTGGCCGACAGAAGATTAACCGGCAGCGCATAACTGCCGGTGGTGAAGAACCACACCAGCCCGGCGCAGAAAAGAACGCGCAGTCCTGTCCCCATCCAAAGACGCAGACTCCCTGCCCGCTCGCCGCCGCTCTCCCACATATGTACTACATTGTAGTTATAATATGGTCGCGTCAACGGCCCATATTACATACAACGTATGTTAAATAGCCATCCCATGCGGCGCCCGGTTCCCTCTATCCGCACGCCGCCGCACGCACTTTCCCGAAGCGCCACAAGCCCTTGCCGGAAAAATGTGCGGGTTGGATATCCACGGCGAAAAACCCGGCGCGCGTTTCTAGAATGGCGCGATGAAAGCGACCCCCAACCCCATCCCTCAACGCATATCCTCGCCCGCCGAATGCGGCACGGACCAGACCGGCACGACAGGACGGGAGGGGGTATCGAAAAGTGAAGGTTCAATTCCCGGCCCCAGGTCGCCAGACAGAACCGGCAGACCCAGGGGCGCGCCGCGCGGCAACCGCAACCGCCTGGTTCATGGCCGTTACAGTCGCACCTTCCAGGAACGCCGCGCCGCGATACGCCGCCTCGCCGCCGCCTGCGACTTCGCCATCGCGCAGGCGCTTGCGATCCATTGCTGTGAACGCACCTCCCGCGCGGCATCGCCCGCATCAAGCGGCGGGCTCCCGGCAAACAGGTCCCGGCTGGTCAGTCGCGGCAGGGCGGCGGATTTACCAGGGCGTCGATCTGGGCCCCGTCCAGCACCACATAGCCGCGCCGGTCCGCGCCCCCCGCCTTGTTCGGCAGGGGCATCACGATCTGGGGCGGCACAGGCACTGGCCGGGCGCCGGTATCCGCAGGCACGACCGGCCTGCCCTCGGTATC
>JAFIHO010000026.1 GCA_017849395.1 Hyphomicrobiales bacterium | reverse complement strand
TCAGCTCGGCCCGGACGGCCAGATGGTGCAGGGCGAGTTCTTCCTGTCCAAGCCGGGCAATGTGCGTTTCTCCTACAATCCGCCCAGCCCGGTCCTGGTCGTGGCGACCGGCGGCAAGGTCTATGTCAAGAACGGCAACCTCAACACGGTCGACCGCTATGACATGGACGACACGCCGCTCGGCATCCTGCTGAACGAGAATATCGACCTGAAGGCCAATCGCCTGGTTCTGCGCGTGCAGGAGGAAAATGGCATCATCATCCTGGGCGCGCGCACCAGCACCAACCGCAATTCCGAAAATGTGCAGCTGGAATTCACCGCCCCCAATATCGAATTGCGGCAATGGACGGTGCGCGACAATCAGGGCGGCGTGACCAATGTCACCTTGCAGAATCCCCAGATCGGAGCCCAGATGCCGGAAGGCATCTTCATGGTCCCGACCAGAAACCTCGCGCTCAAGAAATGAGGCCGGTGGCTGGCCTTGTCTGCGACCGTTATGTGCATGACGGCATGGCGATCCATTCCGCCAATGATGAATATGTCACGGCGGTGGCGGGCGGCGCGGGCGCGCTGCCGCTTCTGATCCCCGCTGCCGACACGCCGCTGCCGGTGGAAGACATATTGGCGCGGGTGGACGGGCTGGTCTTCACCGGCGCGCCCTCCAATGTCGCGCCATCCCATTATGGTGGCCATCCGCCGCGCGATCCCTCGCTGCTCGATCCGGCGCGCGACGCCCTCAGCCTTCCCCTGATGCGCGCCGCCATCGCGGCGGGCAAGCCGGTGCTGGCCATCTGCCGCGGTTTTCAGGAATTGAATGTCGTGCTGGGCGGCACCCTTCATCAGCATGTGCATGAGATCGCAGGCCGGATGGATCATCGCGAGGACGAAAGCCTCACCCGCGACGGGCAATATGCGCCGGTCCATCCGGTACATCTTGTGCCCGGCGGCATTCTGGCGGGGCTTGCGCCCGACCAACTGCTGCGGGTGATGGTCAATTCGCTGCACCATCAGGGCATCGACCGCCTGGCGCCGCCGCTGCTGGCCGAAGCGACCGCGCCGGATGGCCAGATCGAGGCCGTCTCCATGCCGGGCGCGCAGAATTTTCTGCTGGGCCTGCAATGGCATCCCGAATGGCGCTGGCAGGAATATCCCCTCAGCCGCGCCATCTTCGCCGCCTTCGGCGCGGCGATGACCCGCTAGGGCTGGCTGTTCGACGCCGCCATTGCGTCGCGGATCTTGGCTTCGATCTGCTTGATGTCGCTGTTCGCCGTGTCGCGGATGCGCGCCATTTCGACATTGGCGTTATCCTGCACCGCCTTGATGTCGGCATTGGCCTTCTCGACATAGGCTTTCAGGCAGGCGCTGTATTCGGTGACCTGGCGGTTATAGCGCCGCACCTTGTTGTTGTAGGCCAGCACCGCATCGGAGTCGGTCGCCGAAGGTGCCACCAGTTTCGTCGGCTTGACACAGGCCGGGTCGGCATAGTCCGCCGCGCGCGCCGCAAGCGGTGCCGCCATCGCCAATAGGACGGCCCAAAGCCGGACATGGTTCTGCATCTCTCTCCCCTGTGGCAGCGGCATATGCCCCACCGCTTACCATTTATCCGCCCGCCTTGCTGCCGCTTATCGATTTACAGCTTTCTAACAGTTGCCGGGTTAATCCCATGTCTTGCTCCGGTAGTGGCCTTCCATGCCGTCCCGCGCCCGGTTCCTGGGCTTTGCCTTCGCCAATGCGGACTTCCTGTTCGAAGTGGACAGCGAGGGAACGATCCTTTTTGCGGCGGGCGCTGCAGGGGACCTGGTGCAGGAAACCACCGAGACCCTGGTGGGCCGCCCCGCCGGGCGTCTGTTCCGCCCCTCCGAAGGCATAAAATTCATCAACTTCAGCCGCACCCTCCAGGACGGCGGCCGCGCCGGACCCCACAGTCTCGCGCTGGCCAATGGCGACGAGGTGAATGTCTCCCTGTTCCGCTTGCCGCAGAACAAGTCGCGCATCTCCTGCACCCTGACCAGGATCGGCACGCGCGCCGCCGGTGCGACGCCCCAGACCCGTGACGCCAAGACGGGCCTCCAGTCGCGCGAAAGCTTCCTGGCCACCGCGGGTTCGGCGGCCGGCATGGATTCGCTGACCCTGATCGACGTGCCGGGGCTGGACGAGCTTTGCGCCAGGCTGGATTCGGATGCCGCCGACCGGCTGATGGCGCGCATCGGTACCGCCTTCCGGGACGCAGGCGTGCAGTCCGCGGGCCGCTTGTCCCAGACCCGCTTTGGCGCGGTCGCATCGGAAGCCAACGGACCCCTCGGCGTAGCCCGTCTTGTGAAGGCCGCCATCGCCGAGGGCGGCGGCGGGGATGCCGCCGTCAAGGAAACCGTGATGACCTTGCAGGGTGAGGGCATCAGCGAGGAACAGCGCCTGCTGGCGGTGCGCTACACCATCGACCAGTTCGCGGCCAAGGGACGCGTGGCGGGCGATGGCGATATCGCGGCTGCCTTCGGCGCGATGCTGGAAGACACACAGCGGCGGCTCGGCGACATGACCCGCGTGGTCGGCGAGGGCGCATTCGAGATCGCGTACCAGCCCATTGTCGATCTCACCACCGGCAAGGTTTCGCATTACGAGGCGCTGACACGCTTCGGCAATCCCGAAGGCACCGGCGAATCCGTGAAATTCATCGAGGCGCTGGGCATATCGCAAGGCTTCGACCTCGCGGTGGCGGGCAAGATCCTCGCCCAGATCGAGGATGGCGGCCGCAGGGGCGTGGAGATCGCCTTCAACATTTCGGGCGCGACCATCGCATCGCCCGCCGCGTTCGGCGTGCTGGCGGGCATCCTGGCCAAACGCCGCAAACTCGCGCCGCGTGTACTGATCGAAATCACCGAAACCGCCGCAATACATGATCTGGAAGGCGCGGCCCGGGCGGTGGAGGCGTTGCGCGCGATGGGCTATCGCGTCGGGCTGGATGACTTTGGCGCGGGCGCGGCCTCGATCAACTACCTGCACGCCTTCCATATCGACTTCGTGAAATTCGATGGCGGGTTGGTGAAGAAGATCGGCACATCGAAACGCGAAGACGCATTGCTCGCCGGGCTGACGAAATTGTGCGCGGAGATGGGCGTCACCACCATCGCCGAATATATCGAGACCGAAGCCATGGCGAAGGCCGCAAAGGCGCTCGGCTTCGACAAGGGGCAAGGCAGATATCTGGGTGCTCCCTCGCTCGAAATCGAGGCCGACATCGTTCCGGGCAAGCGTCAGGGCTACAGGGAAAGCTGGGGCTGAGGGCTTCCGCCACGGCAATTAGCCGGTCTACGGGACCGCTGAAAAATCGCGGGAATCCGCCAAACTAACCCATGCAAAAATGTCACTGTCATCTTAAAAATTACTTTTAATTGAGGTCTGGCGAATAATCTTGAATCCTGTTGCACGAATGCATAGGTTTGGAACTGGAAAGAAGCTGGACTGCTGGCACTGCCCCCCGCTCGCTTCGCGGTTCTTCTTTCCGTCGGAGCCACGGTCATCCCCTCCCGTCGCTCCAGCGCGTAAAGGCGCATTTCGCCCCCGGTCACTCCCCTGACCGGGGGTTTTTTTATCCCACGCGCCGCAGGGTCAGGCTCAGCCGCCCGCCGCCCGGCACCAGCCGCGAGGTTCCGGCCCGGATGCGGTCGATGCCGTGATAGGCCAGCCGCGCCTCTCCCCCGAACAGCAGGACATCGCCGGATTTCAGGACAAGACTGCGGGTCGCCCCCTTGCGGCTGGTGCCGCCGATGCGGAACAGCGCTTCGTCGCCCAGCGACACGCCCACGACCGGCGCGCTCACATCCTTCTCGTCCCGGTCCTGATGCAGCCCCATGCGCGCACCCGCGCGGTACAGATTCACCAGGCAGCAATGCGGCGGCGGCGCGTCGGCGACCTCGCTCCACAGGGCCAGAAGCGTGTCGGGTATCGGGGGCCAGGGCGCGCCGTTCACCGGATGGTCAGGCTGGTAGCGATAGCCCGCCCGGTACGCTACCCAGCCCAGCGCGCCGAAATTGCTCTCCTCCACCGAGAAAGCCTTTCCCGTTCCGGGCATCACGGGCCGGTACAGCGGCACATCTTCCAGTTTGCGAAAGACCTCTTCCAGCAGGCTCTTCTGCTCGCTTGGGGAAAAATATTCGCGCCACAGAAAGACACCCGGCGCGATTTGCAGCTTGACCGGCATACTCAGGCCGTCCTCCCCCTCGCGCGCAGCGCCGAGGGGGAGGTGCCCGTAGCAGCGCGTGCGATGCGAAGGGCGGAGGGGGCTACCATTGAAAAGGACTGCGTGTCGGCGCGGTGAAGATCGCGGCATAGGAATCGCCCATGCCGCGCGCATCCAGCCATGCCTTCAGTTTTTCCGGCGTGTAATGCTGCGCGATCCAGAATGCGATCGGCATACCGGCGGACTCCGCAGCCGCGAAATCCAGAAACACCGCAAGCCAGCGCTGGTTTTGTTTCGGCAGATGCAGATAGGGAAAACGCGCGAACTGCGCCTTTGCCGCGTCCATCGCCTGCCAGCCGCCGCGATGGATCAGGAACAGCGCCGCCGCGAAGCTCGTGCGATCCTGTCCGCCAGAGCATTTCAGCATGAAGGGCCGCGGCGCGGCATCGAACGCCTCGATCAGTTTCACCAGCATGGCGCGGGTCGGCAGCTTGCGCGAATCCAGCATCGCATCGAAATGGGCGATGCCGCCTTCCTGCGCGATGCGCGTTTCATTCTGCCACCAGGACAGGTCGTCATTGCGCCCGCGCAGATTGACGATGGCCCGGATGCCGCGCCTTTTCAGGAACGGCCCCAGCCCCCCGGCCCAGGCCTGCGCCGCGCGCGCCGCCTCACCCGGAACGATCCAGTGGAAATTGTAGAGAATATCCGGCAAGGACCTCATACTGATCGGATAATAGCGTATCGCGAGAGAGGCAATGCGGATCACAAGGGCGGACCTGAACCGGCGCTGGGAAATCAGCACCCTCTTTGCGTTGCTGGCGTTCGGCGTGCTGGTGGCGGTGGACACCAACCTCAAGGCCCGTTCGGGGCTGGGCGCCGCCGATATCCAGGGTTTCGCACTGGCCGCCCAGTACCGGCTGGCGGCCGTTGCCTGGTCGCAGCCTTCCCTGGCTCTGCAGGGCGGTTTCGCGCTGGGCTTCGACTATCTGTTCATGCCGGCCTATGCGGCCAGCTTCTTCTTTTCCGGCATCCTGGCGCGCGAAGCCTTCGCGCCGCGCCCCTCGCGGTTTCGCCGTCTTCTGACCCTGCTGGCCGCCGTTCCCATCGCGGGCGCGGTGCTGGACGCCATCGAGAACGGACTGGAATTGTGGCTGCTGCTGAATGGCGGGTCCGACGCGATGGCGCGGCTGGCCTACACCATCTCCAACGCCAAGATGATGGCCATCTATGTCGGCCTGGTGCTGCTCGCGGGCGCGTTCCTGGCGCGGGTGCAGGAACGTCAGGCGCGCAAGCAGGCCGGACTCTGACTCTCACCTGTCATGGCCCACTTTACGTGGGCCATCCAGGGCAACCGGCATAGCCAAACCAACCGCTAGAATCTAACAGTCAGGTCCACCGCTCCGAATGCATTCTGGTTCTGCTGGCCCTTGTATTCCCGCGTGCGGACCACGCGCGTGAAGGCGATGCGGAAGGATTCGAACGTCACCGCCAATCCGAAGGCGGCATCGCCGACAAGGTTGAACTTGCTGACGCTGCGGCTGTCCACGAAGGAATTGCCGTCGAGAAACAGGTTGCGCGCCACCGCGCGACCTTCCACGCCCGCGAACAGATAGGCGCCAAATCCGGCGGTCGGCTCGAAATAGCCCGATCCCGGCAGGCTGGGCTGGATGCGGATCGGGCCGTAATCCTGCGGCAGGTTGAAGCCGAACCGCGCCATCGCGCCCGCATTGGCATAGTCATAGACATTGCCGATGGTCGCGCCCCAGTGCGGCGCGATATCCAGCACGCCGCCCAGCACGCTCTGCGGCTCGATGATTTTCACCGTGCGCTGATAGGTGATGATGAGCCCCGGTTCGTCGCGCAACTGCGTGGCCCATCCCGCGGGCTTGGCCTCGTCGATGATGCTGTGAATCCATTTCTGGCTGTCCGACGCCAGGCTGGCCGGACCGATCACGCCCAGCGTCACCTGCAACTGGTCCAGATGGGTGCCGCTGTCGGTGACAAGCCCCATGCTGCCATACAGGAACCCGGCATAAGGCCTGTCGGTGGGCAGCGGATTGGCCAGCGCCGTGTTCTGCGGCGTGTAGATCGTCTGTCCGAGGGCATAGCGGGTCCGCACCTCGCGGCCCTCCTCGAACCAGGGCAGCAGATGCGCCAACCGCACCGCCCAATCCGGCGTATCGTCGGGCGCGGTGGTGTAGGCGATCTGGACGCCGTTGGTGTAGTCATGGTCCTGATTGAAAAAGAGGTCGTTCTCAAACTGGAAAGACAGGGTGCCTTTCTCCGATGGCGCGGCCAAGGCTGGCGCGGCGGATAGAATCGCTGACGTCAGCAGCGCGAGGGCGAATTTGGTGGGCGGCATGAACTTCCCATTGACGGTAAGGGAAACGCCTGAATCCCCGCCTGGTGGCGTGGCAAATTGGCCGTTAAATCTGGTCCTTGACGCCAAAAGGTCTTTCCGTATAGTGCGCCGCTCTCCGGACAAGCCCTTTGCCCGGAAAACCGTTTCTTTTCAAGGAATTACGCGATGTACGCGGTCATCCGCACCGGCGGAAAGCAATATAAGGTGGCCAAGGACACCGTCCTGAAGGTCGAAAGCCTGGCCGGCGATGTCGGCTCGAAGCTGACCATCGGCGAGGTCCTGCTGATCGGCGGCGACAGCCCCAAGGTCGGCGCGCCGCTCGTGTCGGGCGCCTCGGTCGCGTGCGAGATTCTCGAGCACGGCCAGGGCGAGAAGGTCATCGCCTTCAAGAAGAAGCGCCGCAAGAACACCCATCGCAAGCGCGGTCATCGTCAGCACTTCACCAAGGTGAAGGTGCTGGACATCACCGCCGGTTAATCGAGGCTTCCATGGCACATAAGAAAGCTGGCGGTTCTTCGCGCAACGGGCGCGACTCCAACCCCAAAATGCTGGGCGTGAAGCTGTTCGGCGGCGAGCGCATTTCCGGCGGCAATGTGATCGTGCGTCAGCGCGGCACGAAATTCTATCCGGGCGAGAATGTTGGCATGGGCAAGGACCATACGCTGTATGCGCTTTGCGAAGGCCATGTCGCGTTCAAGACCGGGTTCAAGCGCCGCACCTTTGTGTCCGTGGTTCCGGCGACGGATCCGGCCAAGGTAGCAGCGGAATAAGGCGGCTAAACAATAGGCCGCCCACGAATGTGGCGGCCCGTTACGCGAGGGAGATGGTCCGCCATCTCCCTTTTTTCTTCCTCGCGAAAGGATTCGAGCGGGGATGTCATGTTCATTCTGGAGAGCGAAAGACTGATTTTGCGGCCATTGCGGCCATCGGATGTGCCGTCCATGGCGGCCTGGCTGAGCGATTATGACGTCGCCAAAAACACCAGTCGCGTGCCTCACCCCTATAGCGAGAATGACGCCGAAGCCTTTCTGGCGATGGCCGCGGGCGGCAATCATGTCTTCGCCATCCAGCGCCGCGACGATGGATTGTTCATGGGCTGCACGGGTCTGTCTCCATCGGACGATAATGAGCTGGGCTATTGGCTGGGCAAGCCTTTCTGGGGCCAGGGCTATGCCACCGAGGCCGCGCAGCGCCTGGTGCGCTTCGCGTTCGACGATCTCCGCCAGGACCGCCTCCATGCCGGATGGTTCTATGACAATCCGGCGTCCGGCCACGTCCTGGCCAAGCTGGGTGCGCATCACAATGGTTCGCATATGCGCGACTGCCGGGCGCGCGGCCGGGCGCTGCTGTGCCACGACATGCTGCTGACCCGCGCCGACTTCCAGCAGCGCAAGGCGGCCTGACCATGGACGCGCATCAAAAGCCGGGCGAACTCATGTATGATGCGCGGATGATGCGACGGCTTTCCTCCGCCCACGGATCACCCTCCCGGCTGCCCGCAGCCGGAGGGGAAGGGGCACCGTCCGTTCATGAAAACAATTATGTTGCCGAAGCCGTCCTCTTCGCGCACGAAACGGCCACAAGCGGGGCGCGATGAAATTCCTGGATATTGCGAAGGTCTATGCGGCCAGCGGCGCGGGCGGTAACGGCTGCGTCGCGTTCCGGCGCGAAAAATTCATCGAATATGGCGGCCCCTGGGGCGGCGATGGCGGACGCGGCGGCGATGTCTGGGCCGAGGCGGTCGAGAATCTCAACACCCTGATCGACTATCGCTACCAGCAGCATGTGAAAGCCAAGAGCGGCGAAGGCGGCATGGGCAAGGTGATGACCGGCGCGCGCGGCGACGACGCCGTGATGAAAGTCCCGGTCGGAACCGAAATCTATGAAGAGGATGGCGAGACCCTGATTGCCGACCTTGCCCAGCCCGGCGATCGCGTGCGGCTGCTGAAAGGCGGCAATGGCGGCTTCGGCAACGCGCATTTCAAAAGCTCCACCAACCAGGCGCCGCGCTTCGCCATGCCCGGTCAGCCTGCCGAGGAAAAAATCTTCATCCTCAAGCTGAAGTTGATCGCCGATGCCGGGTTGATCGGCATGCCCAATGCGGGCAAATCGACCTTCCTGTCGCGCGCCTCGGCGGCGCGGCCGAAGATCGCCGATTATCCTTTCACCACGCTGGAACCGCAGTTGGGCGTTGTGAAGATCGACGAGACGGATTTCGTGCTTGCCGACCTGCCGGGCCTGATCGAAGGCGCGCATGAAGGCGTCGGTCTGGGCGACAAATTCCTGGGCCATGCCGAACGCTGCGGCGCGATCCTGCATCTGATAGACGGCACCGGCGACGGCATCGCCAAAACCTACAAGACGATCCGCGCCGAACTGGAAGCCTATGGCCATGGGCTGGCCCAGAAGCCGGAGATCGTGGCGCTCAACAAGGTCGATGCGATCCCCAAGGCCGCGCTGGCGAAAAAGCGCGCCTCTCTCGAAAAGGCGTGCGGCCATGCCGTTCATCTGATCTCGGGCGTGTCGGGCGAGGGCGTCGAAGGCGTGCTGCGCGAAATGGCAAAGATCATCCGCAAGCGCCGCGCGAAGAATGCCGTCCCGGCGCCCGCGCCGATCCCCAAAAATCGCGCTGCCCGCAAGAAGGCCGAAGAACCCAAAAAGGCAGGCTGGTCGCCATGAGCGATATCTTCGAAGGCGCGAAGCTGATCGTGGTGAAAGTCGGATCGGCGCTGCTGGTCGATGGCGGCAAGGGCGAATTGCGCCGCGCCTGGCTGCAATCCCTCTGCGCCGATGTGGCGGCGCTGAAACGCGGCGGCGCGCAGGTGATCCTGGTGTCGTCCGGCTCCATCGCCCTGGGGCGGCGGCTGCTGGGTTTCGCGTCCGGCACCCTGAAACTGGAAGAAAGCCAGGCATCCGCCGCGGCGGGTCAGGTGCGGCTGGCGGAAGCCTATGCCGATATTCTTGCTGCCTCCGGTATCGTCGCGGCGCAGATATTGCTCACCCTCAGCGACACCGAAACCCGCAATCGCTATCTCAATGCCCGCGCCACGCTGAACACCTTGTTGTCTGTCGGCGCCGTTCCCGTCATCAACGAGAATGACACGGTCGCCACGGCGGAAATCCGCTTCGGTGACAATGACAGGCTCGGCGCGCGCGTCGCTTCCATGATGGGCGCGGACCGTCTGGTTCTGCTGTCGGATGTGGATGGGCTCTACACCGCCGATCCCACGCGCGATCCTTCCGCCACGCATATCCCCGAAGTCACCGCCATCACGCCGGAGATCGAGGCGATGGGCGGCGACAGCGTGTCCGGTTTCGGCCGCGGCGGCATGAATTCCAAGCTGATCGCGGCGCGCATCGCAATGGGTGCGGGCTGCGATGTCATCCTGTCCAAGGGTGAAGTGCTCAATCCGCTTTCGGCGCTGCGTCACGGCGCGCGCCATACCCGCTTCCGCGCCAGCACCACGCCCGCCGTTGCGAAGAAGCGCTGGATCGCGGGCGTGCTGAAACCCGAAGGTGTCCTGGTGATCGACGAAGGTGCGGCGCGCGCGCTCTCCGAAGGCAAGAGCCTTCTGCCCGCCGGCATCCGGCAGGTCGATGGCCGTTTCGAACGGGGCGATGTTGTGGTGGTGAAGAACCGCGACGGGCGCGAGATCGCGCGCGGCCTGGCCGCCTATGGCGCGTCCGATGCCGAACGCATCGCAGGCAAGCGAAGCCTCGAAATCGAGGCTGTACTGGGCTATCGTGGCGGTGACGAGATGATCCATCGCGACGAGCTGGCCCTGACTGGGAGCTGATCATGAATGTCCATAACAGCAACGACGCCCTTGCCGCCGAAATGGCCGCCATCGGTTCCGCGGCGCGCGATGCGGCCCGTGCGATGCGCGAGGCGGACGACGCGGCCAAGACAAAGGCCCTGACCGTGGCGGCGGCGTCGATCCGCTCGCGCGCCAATGAAATTCTCGCCGCCAATGCGGCCGACATCGAGGCGGCAAAGGCTGGCGGCATGTCGGCCTCCATGCTGGACCGTCTGGCCCTCAATCCTGCCCGCATCGAAGCGATGGCGAAGGGGATTGAAGTGGTCGCGGCGTTGCCCGATCCGGTCGGCCGGGAGCTGGCGCGCTGGACGCGGCCCAATGGGCTGGATATCGCGCGGGTCGCAACGCCTATCGGCGTGATCGGCATCATCTATGAAAGCCGCCCCAATGTGACGGCGGATGCGGGCGCATTGACCCTGAAATCGGGCAATGTCGCGATCCTGCGCGGCGGCTCGGATTCGGTTCGTTCGGCGGCCGCGATCCATGCGGCGATGACCGATGGCCTGCGCGCCGCCGGATTGCCGGAAGCAGCCATCCAGTATGTGCGCAACACCGACCGCGCCGCTGTGGGCATGATGCTGGAAGGGCTGGGCGGCAACATCGACCTTATCATTCCGCGCGGTGGCAAGGGCCTGACGGGCCGGGTAATGAACGAGGCGCGTGTGCCCGTGCTGGCGCATCTGGAAGGTCTCTGCCATGTCTATGTCCATGCCGCCGCCGACCTTCAGACCGCGCGCAAGGTGGCGCTGAATGCCAAGATGCGCCGCACCTCGATCTGCGGCGCGGCAGAGACCCTGTTGCTGGATCGTGCGGTGCTGACATCGCATGGTGTTCCGATCCTGGAAGACCTGGCGAAAGCGGGCTGCGAGATTCGGGGCGACGAAGCGGTGCGCGCGGTGTTCCCCCAGGCGAAGCCCGCCACCGAGGAAGACTGGAAGACCGAGTATCTCGACGCTATCATCGCGGTAAAGATGGTGGACGGGCTGGAAGAGGCCATCCGTCATATCGAGCGTTACGGCTCGCATCACACCGACTCCATCATCACCGAGGATGCGGCGGCGGCTGAAACCTTCCTCAATAGCGTGGATTCGGCCATCGTGCTGTGGAACGCCTCCACGCAATTCGCCGATGGCGGCGAATTCGGCATGGGCGCCGAAATCGGCATCGGCACCGGAAAGATGCATGCACGCGGGCCGGTCGGCACCGAACAGCTCACCACCTTCAACTATGTGGTGCGCGGCAATGGGCAAACCCGCCCCTGATGCGTTACCGATCCGCCTTCGGAAAGGAATTACGGCATGGCAAAACATAAGGGCGGCTGTCATTGCGGTGCCATCGCCTATGCGTTCGAAGGCGAGATCGGCGACGCCCTGGAATGCAATTGTTCGTTATGTGCCAAGCGCGGCGGCCTCTTGGCCTTCTATCCCGCCACGGCCTTCACCCTGAACACGCCGCGCGAAAATCTGGGCACCTATCACTTCAACAAGGGTGCCATCGACCATCATTTCTGCCCGCGCTGCGGCGTCTCGCCTTTCTCGGAAGCCGAAAACAAGGGCGTGAAAATGGTCGCGATCAATCTGCGCTGCGTGGACGGCGTCGATCCCCATGCGTTGACCGTCAAACAGTATAACGGGCGCGATATCTGAATGGCGCATTGGGTCAGGCCGCCGGGTCCGGTCGAGCCGGGATTGCGCATCGGCCTGCTGGGCGGCTCCTTCAATCCGGCGCATGAAGGCCATGTCTATGCAAGCCTGCTGGCGCTGAGGAAGCTGAAGCTGGATTATGTCTGGTGGCTGGTGTCGCCGGGCAATCCGCTCAAAAGCACCGCCGACTTGGCCGACATGCTCACGCGGTTTGGAACCGCCGCTGAAATCGCGCGCGATCCGCGCATCAAGGTCAGCGATATCGAAGCCCGGATCGGAACCCGCTACACGATCGACACGCTGAAAGCGCTGACCCGGCGTTTCCCAAATGTGCGCTTCGTGTGGCTGATGGGCAGCGACAACCTCGCGCAGTTCGCGCGCTGGCGGCGCTGGCAGGAAATCGCCCGGCTGGTTCCCATTGCGGTGATCCGCAGGCCGGGCTCGGCGCTGGCGTCGCTCAAGGCCGCACCGGTGCGGCGCTTCGGTCTGGCCCCGCATCTGAAAGCGCCGCCTGCCATCGTCATGCTGGACGGCCCGCGCAACCGCCAAAGCTCAACCGCCCTGCGCCGGATGGCGGCCGTCTTGGAGCCGCGCCTGCCGTCATGCTAGATTTAATCCGCAACCCGGAGTACGCACCCTGACCCGCAAGCCAGCGCCAAAGCCCGTGAAAAAGGCCGCCAGGAAAGCCGTGAAGACTGCGGCTCCCGCGAAGAAGAAGAAAATCGCCGCAAAGGCGTCAAAAGCCGCAAAGCCCGTCAAGAAAAAGGCCCCCGTGCCGAAGCCCGCGCGCAAGGCACCGGTCCAGAGCGAATTGCTCACGCGCATTCTTGCCTCTCTTGACGATGACAAGGCCGAAAATATCGTCACCATCGACCTGGAAGGCCGTTCGGCGCTGTGTGACGCAGCGGTGATCGCCTCGGGCCGTTCGTCGCGGCATGTGGCGGCAATGGCCGATCACCTTGCGCGGCGGCTGAAGGAAAACGGCTATGGCACAAGACCGGTGAGCGGCGCAGGCCAGGGCGACTGGGTCCTGGTCGATGCGGGCGATGTGATCGTGCATATCTTCCGCCCCGAAGTGCGCGAGTATTACGACCTCGAAGGCATGTGGTCTGTATGAGCGACGGCCAGGAAAAGTGTGGAGCGGCGCAGCCGCGCAGCGGTTTTCCGTCCGGCCGCGCGACCCGCGGATAAGCGATGCGACTCTGGATTGTTGCTGTGGGGCATGGTCGCGGCACGTCTGAAGGCGCGCTGACCGAGGAATTCATCGACCGCGCCGCGAAGATGGGGCGCAATCTTGGATTCACGGCGGTCGGCGTTGAAGAAGTTCCGGTCTCCAAGCTCCGCGAAGTCAAGGCGCGCATGGAGGAAGAGGCGCAACGCCTGGCGGCACGCGTGCCCGAAGGCGCACATGTGGTTCTGCTGGATGCCAAGGGCAAGGGCATGACCAGCGAGGATTTCGCCGACATGCTGGGTGCGCTGCGCGATGCCGGAACCCGGGATTTCGCTTTCGTGATTGGCGGTCCCGATGGCCTGGCCCCGCTACCCGGCAAGAAATCCGGACGCAGCCTGGCATTCGGCCCCCAGACATGGCCGCATCTTCTGGTGCGCGCGATGCTGGCGGAACAGGTCTATCGCGCGCTGACGATCCTTGCGGGGCACCCTTACCACCGCGCGTGACCGGAGCGACGGCCAGGAAAAGTGGGAGCCTGCGAAGCAGGCGAACGGTTTTCCGTCCGGCCGCGCGACCACAGAGAGCAACGCTTCCTTAACCATGATCGGCGATGGTGAGGCGTCGTAGTGGGATTTGACGCCCATGGAAATCAAAGGTACCGGCCGTATCGAAACGGGCGCCATCAGGCGCAAAACGCCCGCCAACGCATCGACGGGCGGCTTCAGCGTTACCGACGCGCCGGAAAGCCACGCGGCCATCGTCGCGGGTCCCGGCCCCATCGCGGCTCTCGACTCGATCCTCATGCTCCAGGGAATGGACGACAGCACCAGCGGCCGTTCGAAGGGCCTGGCGCATGGCGAACATCTGCTTGACCTGCTGGATTCGGTGCGCGACGGCCTTCTGGCCGGCGGCATCCCGCGCGCAACCCTCAATCGTCTGGCGGCCGCGGTTACGCGCCGCCACGATTCCTTCGCCGATCCCAGGCTGCAGGAAGTCCTGGACCAGATCGAACTGCGAGCGCATGTGGAGCTTGCCAAGCTGGAACAGCTCGACAAGCGGGTCGCCTAAACCCTTTAGAGGCCCAGGAAGGGCACAAACCCGCCATAGATCATGCGCTTTCCGTCGAAAGGCGGCGCGTCCATCATCTTTTTCAGGCGCGGGTCTTCCATGATCTTCTTGTTGGCGGCGTCGCGGGCGGCCCGGTCCTTGTAGACGATCCAGGAAAACACCACGACTTCGTCTTCCGTTGCCTGCACCGCACGCGGAAAGGATGTGCGTTCGCCATAGGGCGTGTCGTCGCCGATGCATTCCACATAATCGGTGGCGCCGAATTCCTTCCAGATCAGCATGCACTGTCTGGCCATATCCTTGTAGATATCCAGCTTGTCCTTCGGAACCGCGAGCACAAATCCGTCTACATACGCCATGTCGGTCTCCCTGTTTGTATCTCCAGGACGATGGAACGAGGCCCCATCCGACAATGCAGGACAATAAAAAAGGCGGCCAAAGCCGCCTTTTTTCAGACATCGAGCAGAAGACGCTCGGGATCTTCCAGATTTTCCTTCACCCGGACCAGGAAGGTTACGGCTTCGCGGCCATCCACCAGCCGGTGGTCGTAGGAAAGCGCCAGATACATCATCGGGCGAATCTCGATCTTGCCGTCGATCGCCATGGGACGCGGCTGGATCTTGTGCATGCCCAGGATGCCCGATTGCGGGCTGTTGAGGATCGGCGTGGACATCAGCGAGCCGAACACGCCGCCATTGGTGATGGAGAAGGTGCCGCCCTGAAGCTCTTCCAGCTTCAGCTTGTTGTCGCGGGCGCGCAGGCCGTAATCGCCCACCGCCTTTTCGATGCCCGCCAGGGATAGCTTGTCGGCATCGCGCACCACCGGAACAACCAGCCCGCGCTCCGTCGAGACCGCGATGCCGATGTCGTAATAGTTCTTATAGATGATGCTGTCGCCTTCGATCTCGGCATTGACGTTGGGCAGTTCCTTCAGCGCGGCGACGCAGGCCTTGGTGAAGAAGCCCATGAAGCCCAGCTTCACGCCATGCTTCTTCTCGAAACTGTCCTTGTAGGTGCTGCGAAGCGCCATGATCGCAGTCATGTCCACTTCGTTGAAGGTGGTCAGCTGCGCGGCGGTGTTCTGCGATTCCTTCAGCCGCAGCGCGATGGTCTTGCGCAGCCGGGTCATCGCCACCTTTTCCTCGCGATCGGAATTGGCGCGCGGGCCGGCATGTACCGGGGCAGCCGCGGCCGCAGCGGCGGGCTGGGTGGCG
>JAFIHO010000266.1 GCA_017849395.1 Hyphomicrobiales bacterium | reverse complement strand
CGGGTATTTCTTCTTTGAAATTCCCAGCAACCTGGCGCTGCACAGGTTCGGTGCGCGGGTCTGGATCGCGCGGATCATGCTGTCCTGGGGCCTGCTGTCGATGGGGATGGCGCTCGTCCAGGGCGTCACCAGCTTCATGGTGCTGCGCTTCCTGCTTGGCATCGCCGAGGCGGGATTTTTCCCCGGCGTCATTCTCTACATGACCTACTGGTTTCCTGCCGCATGGCGGGCGCGCATGACAGCGGCCTTCATGGTGGCGATTCCCGCGTCGGTGATGCTGGCGGGCCCGGTCTCGAACTGGGCCATGGCAGTGGGCCCGGCAGAGTGGGGCCTGAGGCCTTGGCAATATTTGTTCCTCATTGAAGGGCTTCCCACCGTTCTCCTGGCCTTCGCGGTGCTGAAATTCCTGCCCGGCCGTCCTGCGGACGCCGCATGGTTGAGCGCCGAAGAAAAGGCTTGGCTCGAAGAGAAGCTGGCTGCCGAGAACAGAAGCATCGCCGCGCAGCATGATGTTCAGGGACTGGCAGCGCTTCGCGATCCGCGCGTGCTGGCGCTGGCCTTCGTTTATTTCGCCAACCTGTCCACTGTTCTGGGTATCACCTTCTTTCTGCCTCAGATCATCAAGGGCATGGGCGCGACCGACCATGATGCCAACCTGATTTCCGCGTTGCCAACCATGGCGGGCATTGTTGGCGTGCTGTTGTTCGGATGGCTGGCGGACCATCTCAAGCACCGCCGGAAAATGCTTCTGCTGCTCGCCCTCACAATTTCCACCATAGGCCTTGCCGGAGCAGGCTTGATCGGTGCGACATATGCTGCGCTGGTGCTCATCGCCTTCGCCAATTTCGGCATTTATGGCGTGAAGGGACCCTTCTGGCCGCTCCCCTCGATGTTTCTCACCGGAACCGCGGCAGCCAGCGGAATCGCGCTTATCAACTCGGTCGGCAATCTGGGCGGATTCGCCGGGCCGTTCCTGCTGGGTTATGTGAAGGATCAAACCGGCAGCTACGCCATGGGTCTTTACATGCTGGCGGGACTTGCCGCCGCAGCCGCTATCGTCACCCTTCTGCTAAAGACACCCAGCATGGTCGAGGAGGGCAAATAGCCCTATAATCCATTACAGTCGGGAGAAGAGCATGGCTAACATGCACCGCCGCAAATCCTTGAAACTCATCGCATCTGCCGCCGCCTTTGCCGCTACGCCCACACTGGCTCAGACGGCAAAGCCGATGCGCGGCGTGATGCCTATCGTCGTTACGCCCTACAAGCCCGATGGTGGCGTCGATTATGACGATCTCGCCAAACAGATGCACTTCTACGACAAGTGCGGTTGCACCGGCGCCGCCTGGCCACAGGGCAATGGCGACGTGATGCTGCTCACGAAGGATGAGCGCATGCAGGGTATGAAAGTGATCGCCGACGCCTGCCGTGGCACGAAGGTCGCCAGTGTGATCGGCGTGCAGGCCGCGACAAAGACCGAGATGCTCGAATATGCGCGCTATGCGGAAACGCTCAATCCGGATGCGCTGATCGCCATGCCGCCCTCCGCCGAGCAGACGGATGCGGGTTATCGCGACTATTTTGCGGCGCTTGCAACCCTGTCGAGACGCCCGATCTTTATCCAGACCACTATCTCCGGTATGCCGCGCGCTCTGGCGCCCAGCATCGAGATGATGGCAGATTTGGCGCGGCAGTATCCGCATCTGGGCCATATCAAGGAAGAAACTCCGCCGCTGGTCTCGCGCATGCGGGCAGAGGTGAAACTGCGCCCGCCCTTCAAAAGCGTGTTCGGCGCAACCGGCGGCGATGGTTGGCTCTATGAGTTGCGCATGGGACTGGACGGCGAAATGACGGCCCAGGGTATGTATGGCGATGTGATGGTTGCGATCTGGAACAATTACCAGGCCGGACGCCGGGAACGGGCAGCCGATGCTTTCGCCAAGCTGCTGCTGATGAAGAACTGCGAAGCCCAGATTCCGGGCACCGAGCGTTACATCTGGCAGAAGCGCGGCGTGTTCAAATCCCGCGCCCAGCGCCGCGGCGCTCCCAAAGGGCAGGTGGTGATTCCTGACCTGCCCCAAGACGCGATCGAGGAAATCGAGTTCCGCTTCGCTACCCTGAAACCCTATCTGACAGCGACAGTTTAAGGCTAAGCCGGAACAACGGATCAACCGAGCCTTAAGCAGCTTCCTGCTACAGGAGGTTTTGCCACCTTCTTGCCGCGAGCCCATGCTTTCTTGCAGCAATGAGCGGAAGAGACAGCTCGCCTCTGGAACCCGAAAGCTTCATGCCCCCCAGGGATCCGGCCGCCAGTGGTAGCTGGCGCAGGCGCATGTTCGGATGGGGCTTCACCGGCATCGTGCATCTGGCTGTACTAGCTGCCTTGCTGTGGCCGCATGCACCGCTTCACCCTCCACGCGCCGAGGCGCCGTCGATACAAGTCAGCGTTCTGGAAACGCCCAAGCCTTCACCACCTGGTCCCCCTGACAATTCAGTATCCAGTAGCCTGCCAGACGCGGTTGAACCGGCGCCTTCTGACACGGTGATGCCCGTGGTAACCGTGCGCGTACCGGTTGCCGATACTTCGGACATCTTGACCGATCACCAGATCGCCGGTGCGGCGCGGGTGGGCGAAAGCGGCGGCGGTGGCGGCGGGTGTGATATCGCTAGGGCCTTGCAGCAGGTGCTGCGGCGCGACCCGCTGGTGCGGGCGGCGGTCATGGATGCCGGCCGGCTTGGCAAGGCGATCATGCTGTGGAACGGTGACTGGGTGCAGACAGGTGGGCAGGACGGCAAGGGTCTGTCCGCCGTGCGGGAAGCGATCATGTGGGAGGTAGCTTTCTCGCCGGAAGCTTGCCGCAATGAACCGATGCATGGACTTGTGCTTCTCTCCCTTGCTGACGGGACGACGCGCTTTGCCATCGGTTCAGGAAACTGGCGCTGGTCGGAATTGCTGTTCGCACGCGGGACGCGTCTGGCACGCTGAAAAACGTGCTTGAAAAGGGCCGCGCCGGCGATCCGGCGCGGCCCCCGGCATCAGGACATTACGATAAGCATGACGCGGCGGTTCTGGGCTCGGCCGACGCGGCTCTTGTTGTCCGCGACGGGATCCTTCTTGCCATAGGAAATGGTAGACATGCGGTTCAGCGGTACGCCATGCTGATTCATGAACAGGCGTACGGCTTCGGCCCGTTGCTCGCCAAGCTTCTGATTCAGCGTGTCCGAGCCACGCGCATCTGTATGGCCTTGGATTTCCAGATACACATTGCGGTTGTCGGTCT
>JAFIHO010000025.1 GCA_017849395.1 Hyphomicrobiales bacterium | reverse complement strand
TGGATGGCGATGCTGCCGATGCCGCTGGTGCCGCCATGCACCAGCAGGGTCTCGCCCGGTTGCAGTCGCGCGCTGTCGATGATGTTGGTCCAGGCGGTAAACAGCGCCTCCGGCAAACCCGCCGCCTCTGCCAGCGGAACCGAATCCGGAACCGGCAGAACGCATTGCGCCGATGCCAGCGCCTGCTCCGCATAGCCGCCGCCGGCCAGCAACGCACACACTTTGTCACCTACCGCGAAACCCGTCACGCCGTCGCCCAGCGCCGCGACCGTGCCGGAAACTTCCATCCCAGGTATCTCGGATGCACCGGGCGGCGGCGGATAAAGGCCCTGTGCCTGCAACAGGTCGGCGCGGTTGAGGCCCGCTGCGGCGACTGTAATCAATACCTGTCCGCGTTCCGGTTGCAGCGCGGGAAAATCCTGCGCCACCAGACGATAATCCGGGCTGGGCTGTTCGATGCGGATGGCTTTCATGACGATCTTGCCGCGATGCGGGTTGGCGCGGCAGACTAGCCTGAAGCCTGCAAGAGCCAAACACGCGATGGACAGCGACGACCTGGAACCGCGCAAGAAAAAGATGCCGGACATTGTGCTGGGCGAGGATATTTCCGCCCTCTCGGCGCATGAACTGGAGTCGCGTATCGCGCGGCTGGAGGAGGAAATTGCACGCTGCCGCAAGGCGATTGGCGAACGCGGCGCGACGCGGGCGGCGGCGGAAAATTTCTTCAAGCGCTGACGAGACGCTCGTCCATCAATGTTAATTTGCACAGGCGCGAGACGTTAATCGCGGTTTTTGCGGCTTGCGGAGTCGTGAAATATGTCGATTTACCAACAGTAATGCTTTGCGGCAGCAAAAGAGCTTGCTAGCGTCCCGTCCGCCAGGGGACCCGATGCGCACCAACGAGAATGAAGTTTCCGAAGATCTGTCTCAGCGCGCCTTCACCGATTCCGCGTTGTTCGAACGCACCTTCGATGAGGGCATGGCGCTGGTGGAAGAGACCGCGCGTTATCTCGACGGCGCGGGCCGCCGCGAAGCGCGTGAATTGCCGCGCAAGGCGGCGATGCTCTATGCGGGCGAAAGCATGCGCGTCACCACGCGCCTGATGCAGACCGCAAGCTGGCTGCTGGTGCAGCGCGCCGTGCGCGACGGCGAGATGGAGCCGGATGTCGCTTTCAGCGAACGCTACCGGTTGGGCTCCAAGGAAATCTGTCTGGCGCAAAGCGCCGATGGCCTGGACATGCTTCCCGCCGTGCTGGTGGATCTGCTCAAGCGCAGCGACAGTCTTTACCGCCGCATCGCCCGGCTGGACGAGGTGCTGTTCGACACGGTCCAACCCGCGCCTGGCGCGCGCGCCCATCTCTCCCGGCTGGAGCAGGCCTTCGGCGGCGAGTGAGCCGTTAAGGTCCAGTTCTTAACCAGCCCAAGTGTCATGGCCCACCTTACATGGGCCATCCAGGACACCGGCACGACCTCTGAAAGCCCGGCGTTCAGCACTGACGCATCACACCGGCACAAACAAAAAGGGCGGCCTGGAAACGGACCGCCCTTTTTGTTTCAATGGACCGAACCTCAGCCCTTAACGAACCCGGCGAACTTCTTGTTGAAGCGCGTCAGGCGGCCGCCGCGGTCCATCAGCTGCTGCTGGCCGCCGGTCCAGGCCGGGTGGGTCGTCGGGTCGATGTCGAGCGTGACCTTCTGGCCCGCCGTGCCATAGGTGGTGCGGGTCTTGTAGGTCGTGCCGTCGTTCAACTGAACTTCGACAAAATGATAGTCGGGGTGAATGCCCTTTTTCATGGGACGGCCTTGCCTTCGATTTTGAGCGGCGGCTTATACGGGAGCGCCCTCGCCCTGACAAGGGTTTGGCGGCGGGGACAAGCCCTTATATAAGCCTGCCACCCTTTTAAAACCCCTGGAAAAGGCGGGAAAATTGTCCGGACCCGGCGCAGAATTCGAGAAAGAGACCGCGCGGGTGGCGGCGGGTCGCCCCAAAAGCCGGTCGCTGGCGCCGCTCCGGGGCATCCTGCCCTTCCTGAGGCCCTATCGGGGCCGGATGGTCATCGCCGCCCTGGCGCTGATGGGGTCCTCGGCGGCAACCCTGGTCCTGCCCCAGTTCGCGGGCGGCCTGGTGGATTCCCGGGGGCTTTCTGCCCAGGAGGCCCATGACCTGACCGGCTTCTATTTCGCCTTTGTGGCGGCGGCGGCGGTTCTGGGCCTGTCCTCGGCCACCCGCTTCTATTTCGTCACCTGGCTGGGCGAGCGGGTGGTGGCCGACATCCGCAAGGCGGTGTTCGACAATGTGCTGGGCCTGTCGCCCCAATTCTTCGAGCAGAACCGGACCGGCGAAGTCCTGTCGCGCATGACCGCCGACACGACCCTTATCCAGACCGTGGTGGGATCCTCGGTGTCGGTCGCGCTGCGCACCCTGGTGACGGTGACGGGCGGACTGATCCTGATGTTCGTCACCAGCCTGAAGCTCGCGGCGCTGGTGGTGGGCGCGGTGGTGCTGGTGATGGTGCCGATGCTGCTGTTCGGCCGCTGGGTGCGCAAACTCTCGCGCGCCAGCCAGGATTCGATCGCAGATACCAGCGCACGCGCCAGCGAAACACTGAACGCCGTCTCCACCGTGCAGGCCTTCACCCAGGAACATTACGAGCGCAGCGCCTTCGCCCGCGCCATCGAGACTTCGTTCGATTTCGCCCGCCGCCGCACCATGGCGCGCGCGGTGCTGACGGCGGTGGCGATCTTCATGTCTTTCGCCAGCCTGGCTACGGTCGGACTGGTCGGCCTGCATGACATGATCGCGGGCGACATGACGGGCGGCCAGGTGGTGAAGTTCATCATCTATGGCGCGCTGACGGCAGGTGGCGTGGGCGCGCTGAGCGAAACCTGGGGCGATCTGCAGCGCGCCGCCGGCGCGTCCGAAAGGCTGATGGAATTGCTGCATGAAGTGCCTGCCGTCGCAGCGCCCGCACAACCTTTGCCGCTGCCGCAGCGGCCGGGCGGCGCGGTGTCGTTCGAGGATGTGACCTTCCGCTATCCATCGCGGCCGGATTTCAAGGCGCTGAACGGTTTTTCGCTGAAGGTGAATCCGGGCGAAGCGGTGGCGCTGGTGGGCCCGTCCGGCGCCGGCAAGACCACCGTGTTCCAGTTGATGCTGCGCTTCTTCAATGCGCAGGGCGGCAGTATTCGCTTCGATGGCATCGACCTGATGGCGCTCGATCCGGTGGAGCTTCGCCGCCATATCGCGGTGGTGGCGCAGGATGCTGTGATCTTCTCCGGAAGCATCGCCGCCAACATCGCCTATGGCCGCGAAGGCGCGAGCGATGCCGATATCCGCCGCGCCGCCGATGCCGCCGCCGCCACGGAATTCATCGAGCGGCTGCCCCAGGGCTTCGACACGCTGGTGGGCGAACGGGGCGTGACATTGTCGGGCGGCCAGCGCCAGCGCATCGCCATCGCCCGCGCGATCCTGCGCGACGCGCCGCTGCTGCTGCTGGACGAAGCCACCAGCGCGCTCGACGCGGAGAATGAGCGGTTGGTGCAGACCGCGCTGGCGAACCTGATGGTGGGGCGCACCACCCTTGTCATCGCCCACCGGCTGGCTACCATCCAGCGGCTCGAGCGCATTGTGGTGATGGACGAGGGCCATGTCGTGGCCGAAGGAACCCACGCCCAGCTCGTGGCCCAGGGCGGACTCTACGCGCGGCTCGCCTCGCTGCAATTCCAAGGAGACGCCGCATGAGATCCCGCAATCCGCTGCTGCGCGCCGGTTTGACCATTGTGGTGATGCTGGTGGTCGCCGCCGGCGGCGTGACCGTGCGTGCCATGCAGGCCAACGGCACCTTCTCCTCCGTGACGCCGGGCTTTGCCGGAAGCTGCAAGAGCCTGCCCGTGGCCGGTGTCGGCGATATCGAGGTCGATGCGGCCGACAATGTCGCCTTCTTCGCCGTGCTGGAGGCGCGCAATCCCAAGGGCCCGCAGGATGGCATCTATATGCTCAACCTGTCCGGCCCCGCGAAGCTGGAGAAACTGTCCGGCACGCCCGCCGATTTCCATCCGCGCAGCCTGTCCCTGTGGCGCGGGCCGGACGGCGTCTTGCTCCTGGCTGCCGTCAATCACCGTTCCGACGACAAATTCAGCGTCGATACCTTCAAGCTGACGCAGAAGGACGGCGCATGGACGCTGGCGCCGCAAGGCACCGTGATGGGTGGATTGCTGGCAGACCCGCAGGATGTGGTGCTGGTGGCAGCCAACAATTTCTATGTCAGCAACAGCGTCACGGCAAAGAGGCGGCCGATGCGGATGCTTCAGGCGAATGGCGTCCTGCCCGGCGGCAATATCGTCTATTTCAACGGCACGGTTCTGCGCGAGGTCGTGAACGGGCTTTATGGTCCGCGCGGATTGCTGGCGACGCGCGATGGCGGCCATCTGCTGGTGTCCAGCCTGACCGGCCGCAGCATTATGGCGCTGAATCGCGAAAGCTTTACCGGCAATCTCAGCGAGGGCGAAAGCCTGGACCTGCCCGCGGGCGGTGACCAGATGGCGCTGGATGGCGAGGGCAATGTGTGGGTGGCTGGCCATGCGAAACTTTCGCCCTGGCGCGCCATGGGGCGCGATCCGTCATCGCGCGCGCCGTCGCAGCTTTTCAAGGTGACGATGAAGGGCAGCGCGCCGCAATCGGTGGAGCAGGTTTACGCCAATGACGGCAATCCGCTCGCGGGCGCCGAAACCGGCGCGGTCTGGGGCAAGCGTCTGCTGCTGGGCTCGCCGCTGGAAGCCAAATTGCTCGATTGCGAAATGGCAAAATAAAAGGGCGCTGTTGCCGGCGCCCTTTCGCCCCCTTTAACGGGGAATTTCAGCGCATTTCTTAAACGCGCTCCGGCTCGCGCCTACGCTCTTTTGAGAACGCTCCGGCTCGCGCCTACGCTCTTTTGAGAACGCTTCGGCTCGCGCCTACGCTTTCTTGAGAACGCTCCGGCTCGCGCCTACGCGCTGAGCGACTGAATCTCTTCGCCATGCGGATCGCGCAGCACATAGCCGCGGCCCCACACGGTTTCGATATAATTCGCGCCATCGGTGGCGGCGGCCAGCTTCTTGCGCAGCTTGCAGATGAACACGTCGATGATCTTCAGTTCCGGCTCGTCCATGCCGCCATAGAGATGATTGAGGAACATTTCCTTGGTCAGGGTCGTGCCCTTGCGCAGGGAAAGCAGTTCCAGCATCTGATATTCCTTGCCGGTCAGATGCACGCGGGCGCCATCGACTTCCACCGTCTTGGCGTCGAGGTTCACGGTCAGCTTGCCGGTGGTGATGACCGACTGGGTGTGGCCCTTGGAGCGGCGAACGACCGCCTGGATGCGGGCGACCAACTCGTCCTTGTGGAACGGCTTGGTCATGTAATCGTCGGCGCCGAAGCCCAGCGCCTTGACCTTGGCTTCGACGATCGCGTTGCCGGAGAGGATCAGGACCGGCGTCTGCACCTTGGCGACGCGCAGCGCCTTCAGAACCTCGAAGCCGCTCATGTCGGGCAACTGCAGGTCCAGGACGATAATGTCGTAATCGTAAAGTTTACCCAGATCGATCCCTTCTTCGCCGAGATCGGTCGTGTAGACGTTGAGGCCCTCGCTGCGCAGCATCAGCTCGATGCTCCGCGCCATGGCGCTATCGTCTTCGATGAGCAGTACGCGCATGTCAGGCCCCTTTGGGTTTACATCTCTCGTGTCCGGCACCGTACCGGTCCACGGTTAATCGGTTGCCAGACGGTAAGCGCAATTGGTTAACAGCAGCTTTAACAGATGCCCACATTTTCAAACAGGATTGACCCCCCTTAATGACGGGGTAGGACGGGAACTCGATTTGACGACCCCAAGCCCGCAAAAGCGCGCAGGTCCTTGATTCGATTTGTTAAGTTTACTGCCATTTAAATCCTTCCCGGCACAATGGCCGCATTCGGGACCGCAAAAGGCTGTTCCCTCGGGAAGATGAATGCGCACGCTGCTGGCCGAAATCGAGAAGCTGCCCACCCTCACCAGGTTCGGCCGGGTCGCCCGGATCGAGGGCCTCGCCGTTGAAGTGACCGGCGCGGTCGGCGCAGTCAGTCTGGGCGGCCAGGTCCGGCTTTTTGCCGGCCAGAACCGCCGGATTCCCTGCGAAGTGGTCGGTTTTCGCGAAGGACGGGCGCTCGTAATGCCTCTGGGACCGCTGGACGGCATTACCCTGGGCGCCCGCGCCGATTTCGACGACCGGCCCGCCTCCATATATCCCTCCCGCGCCTGGCTCGGCCGGGTCATCGACGGTTTCGGCGCACCGATCGATGGCAAGGGGCCCTTGCCGCCGGGCCGCAAGGCCTATGCGCTCAAGGCCAACCCGCCGCTCGCCACCAGCCG
>JAFIHO010000265.1 GCA_017849395.1 Hyphomicrobiales bacterium | reverse complement strand
GCCGCCCGCCAGCAGCGCGGCGCTGAACTGGCCGTTCTGGCCGGACAGGGCGTTCATCAGCGAGGCGGGAGTCGCGATCCCCGCCAGTAGCGCCATGCGCCAGTCCAGCGAGCGCGCCAAGAGCGCGGCGCAGGCCAGCCAGCCCGCCACGAACCAGAAGGCCAGCGCGGGAATGAAAGCCATCGCGCCCAGCGGCAGGCTGAGCAGCAGCGTGACCGGGGGATAGCCATACCATTTGAATTTGGCGTCTGGCGCGGTGTGGGTCCGCTGATAGTGCAGGAAGCCGTCTATGTCGTAGACGTTCGCGCCTTGGCCCTCCGCCGCCAGATGGGCGCCGGCCCAGTAATTGACGAAGTCCCGGCCCAGCTGTTCACCCTGTCCGTCTGTCACGCCATGGCTGGTGTGCAGCCAGGCATCGGCCGCGAGCAACAGCAGACCGAGCAGCCCGAAAACCAGCGCGATCCGGCGGATGCGCGGGCCGGTCAGCCAGTCTGCGCCAACAAGGGCGGCCGGGGCGCTCACGGGCGGGATTTTTGCCGGTTTTCCATACGGTTCCTTAACCCGGCCCGCACTTCGGAAACGTAAAGGGCCGTCATCTTGCGCGCCGGGGCCGGAACCCCTATAAGCCGCGCCATCTCGCACGTCTGAGTGGGTTTCGGCAGGTGTTCTGCCGTCCCCGTCCGGTGCTCCCCGCGTGGGGGTAACTCAGGCGTCTGGCCAACCGGTAAAGGAGACTGAATCAATGGCTCTGCCAGAATTTTCCATGCGCCAGCTTCTGGAGTCGGGCGCGCATTTCGGCCATCGCCAGCAGCGCTGGAATCCGAAAATGCAGTCCTACATTTATGGACAGCGCAACGACATCCACATCCTGGACCTGACCCAGACCGTGCCCTTGCTGCACCAGGCGCTGGTCGCGCTGCGCGAAGTCGCGGCGGGCGGCGGGCGCATCCTGTTCGTCGGCACCAAGCGTCAGGCGGCCGAGCCGATTGCGGCGGCGGCGAAGCGCTGCGCCCAGTATTATGTCAATCATCGCTGGCTGGGCGGCACGCTGACCAACTGGCAGACCATCTCCCACTCGATCCGCCGTCTGCGCACCATCGAGGAGACGCTGACCACCGCCGAACAGTCGGGCCTGACCAAGAAGGAATTGCTGGGTCTGCTGCGCGAGCAGGACAAGCTGGAACGCTCGCTGGGCGGCATCAAGGAAATGGGCGGCCTGCCCAACATGCTGTTCGTGATCGACACGAACAAGGAACAAATCGCCGTCGCCGAAGCGCGCAAGCTGGGCATCCCGGTCACCGCGATCCTGGACTCCAACTCCGATCCGGATGGCATCGCCTATCCGATCCCGGGCAATGACGACGCCGCCCGCGCCATCGCGCTCTATTGCGACCTGGCGGCGCGCGCCATCATCGACGGACTGGGCCAGGGCCAGATCGACGCCGGTGTCGATCTGGGCGCGGCGGAAGAGATCGAAGACACCTCTTCGCATGTCGAGGCGGAAGCGGCGCAAGCCTCCGCCTGATTGTCACGAAAATAGCACCCGCGCGCGCCATCCCGCGCGCGGGTTAGAATGGAGACTCACATGGCGAACATCACCGCGGGCATGGTGAAGGATCTGCGCGACAAGACCGGCGCGGGCATGATGGACTGCAAGACGGCCCTGAATGAAACCAATGGCGACATGGAAGCCGCCATCGACTGGTTGCGCAAGAAGGGCATTTCCAAGGCCGCCAAGAAGGCGGGCCGCGCCGCGGCCGAGGGCCTGGTGGGCGTGGCGGTCGGCGGCAATGCCGGTGCGCTGGTGGAAGTGAATGCCGAAACCGATTTCGTGGCGCGCAACGAGGAGTTCAAGGGCTTTGTGAAGTCCGCCGCCGATATCGCGCTGAAGGAAGGCGGCGACCTGGAGAAGCTGCTGGCCGCCAGCCATGGCGCCAGCACCGTGCAGCAGACCCTGACCGAACTGGTCGCCAAGATCGGCGAGAACATGTCGGTCCGCCGCACCGTCGCGATCAGCGTCAATCCCGGCGTGGTTGCCGCCTATGTGCACAATCCGGCCTCGCCGGAGCTGGGCAAGATCGGCGTGCTGGTGGCGCTGAAGTCCGAGGCGCCTGCCGACAAGCTGAATCCGCTGGCCAAGCAGATCGCGATGCATGTCGCCGCGGCATCGCCGCTGGCGCTGACGGTCGAGCATCTGGCGCCGGAAGTCGTCGAGCGCGAGCGTAATGTGCAGACCGAGATCGCGCGCCAGTCGGGCCGTCCGGACAATGTCATCGAGAAGATGATGGAAGGCCGGATGCGCAAATTCTACGAAGAGACGGTGCTGTTGCAGCAGACCTTCGTGATCGACGGCGAAACCCAGATCGCCAAGGTGATCGAGAAGGCGTCGAAGGATTTCGGCACGCCGGTGACGATCGAGGGCTTTGTCCGCTTCCAGGTGGGCGAGGGCATCGAGAAGGTCGAGAGCGATTTCGCCGATGAAGTCGCGCAGATGGCGGGTTCGAAGGCCTGACTGTAAGGATTTATGCCTAGCAGGCCTTCGGCCTGACCCCTCCCCGAAAAATCCGGCGCTGTGCTCCGGATTTTTCGACCCTCCCTCAAGGGGAGGGTGGAAATGAAAAGAGGTCCCATGTCATCGACGCCACGTTATCGCCGGATCCTTCTCAAGATTTCCGGCGAAGCGTTGATGGGCGATGGCGGCTACGGCATTGATGTCGGGACCGTGGACCGCATCGCGCGGGACGTGAAGGAAGCCTCGGACCTCGGCATCCAGATCTGCATGGTGGTGGGAGGTGGCAACATCTTCCGGGGACTGGCCGGAGCGGCCAAGGGGATCGACCGCGCCACCGCCGATTACATGGGCATGCTGGCGACGGTGATGAATGCGCTGGCCCTGCAGGCGGCGCTGGAGCGTACCGGGCTTCCGTCGCGCGTTCAGTCGGCCATTCCCATGTCCACCGTGTGCGAGCCCTATATCCGCCGCCGGGCGATCCGGCACATGGAGAAGGGGCGAGTCGTCATCTTCGCGGCGGGGACGGGAAATCCCTTCTTCACCACCGATACCGCTGCCGCCCTGCGCGCTGCCGAAATGGTGTGCAACGCCATGATGAAGGCCACCAATGTCGATGGTGTTTACAGTGCTGACCCTACGAAGTTCCCGGATGCACCCCGGTCCGACTCACTGACCTATCACGAGGTTTTATCTCGTGATCTCAAGGTGATGGACG
>JAFIHO010000264.1 GCA_017849395.1 Hyphomicrobiales bacterium | reverse complement strand
CGAACCCGATGTTGCCCGCCGCCAAGCCTCGACGCCTGAGGCGGGTCTTCCCAAATCGCGGTCCGGTGAGAAAAAAGAAGCCGCCGCATGAGGGACGCCCGCTTTCTTGCTTTGGCAGGGTAGAAGCAGGCAGGCCTAAAGATCAAACGCCAACGTCATCCCGTCATAAGCCGGTTCAATTCCAGGCGGCAGTTCGCGCTTCAGAGTCTCGTAATCCAGATCGACATGCATGTTGGTGAGGATGGCGCGCTTCGGGTTCACCCGTGCGATCCATTCCAGCGTCCGTTCCAGATGCGCATGGCTGGGATGGGGATTGTAGCGCAATGCATCGACGATCCAGCATTCCACGCCCTCCAGCGCCGACCACGCCGCATCGTCCAGGCCGTCTATATCGGGCGTATAGGCCACGGGTCCGAAACGAAAGCCGAGCGACCGGATGCGCCCATGCCGCACCCCGAAGGCCCGCACCGGCACGCCGCCCCCGGCGCCCGCGATCTCGAACGGCGCGAACGGCTCCGGAATTTCATGCGCGGTAAGGATGGGCGGATAGCCGCTGTGCGGCGGCTGGGTGAAGCAGTAACCGAACTTTTCGAAAATGTCCCCCAGACCCGCATGATCGGAATAGACGCGAAGGCGGTGCCCCATGTTGAGGACAATCGCGCGCAGATCGTCAATGCCGTGCAACTGGTCGGCATGGGCGTGCGTAATCAATACCCCGTCCAGACGTCCGACATGCGCCGCCATGAATTGCTGGCGCAGGTCGGGCGATGTATCGACCAGGACGCGCGTCTCGCCCTGTGCCGTTTTGCGCCGGACCAGAATGGACGAACGAAGGCGATGGTTTTTCGGATTGGCGGAATCGCAGGCGCCCCAATAAGGCGCATCGTCCGCACCCAGGCGCGGCACCCCGCCCGAAGACCCACAACCGAGAATCCTTACCTCCAGCGTCATGCAGGACGCTTCACCTTGGTGAACAGGCGGAAGAAATTCTCCGTCGTGGCGGCGGCCAGTTCGCTTTCGCTTACGCCCTTCAACTCCGCCAGCATCCTTGCGGTGTGCACGACAAAGGCAGGTTCGTTCGTTTTGCCCCGGTGCGGCACGGGCGCGAGAAAGGGCGCGTCGGTTTCCACCACCAGGCGCTCCAGCGGCACGCTGCGGATAACCTCGCGCAGCGCGGCCGCATTCTTGAAGGTGGCGATGCCGGATACGGAAATGTAAAAACCCATCTCCATCGCCGCATCCGCAAGCCGCTGGCCGCCGGTGAAGCAATGGATGAGGCCGGTGAAGGCCCCCTTCCCCATCTCGTCGCGCAGCAGGTCGATGGTTTCGTCATCCGCGTCGCGGGTGGGACCCACCGGCGGCAGGCCGGGCTGGCGCGCGGCCGCGACATGGGCGCGGAAACTGGCGGTCTGTTCCGCGCGCGGCGAATGTTCATAATAAAAATCCAGTCCGGTCTCGCCAATGGCGACCACCTTGGGATGCGCGGCCTCCGCAATCAGCGGCGCGGGATCGTCCAGAAATTCCTTCTCGGCTTCATGCGGATGCACGCCAACGCTGCACCATACATCGGGGAATTTCTCCGCCACCGCGCGCACGCCGGGAAAGCGTTTCAGTTCGGTGCCGATGCTGATGCAGACGCCGACGCCTGCCGCGCGCGCGCGTGCCAGTACCTCGTCCACCTGCCCCGCATATTCGGGATAGTCGAGATGGCAATGACTATCGACCAGCATCACAAGGATCCCGTGATGCGCGACGCGGCCGACAATTCGCGCGCCGCCGTGAGCACGGTCTGGCGCGGCTCCAGATTGAGGCTGGTGGCGCGGGCGAATATCTGTTCCAGACGTCCCAGAACCCGCACCCAGCGCTCCAGCCCTGCCCCGCCCAAATGGGCCTTTATTCGTATGCGTGATGCTAACGCTTCTGTCAGGAAGGCGCCGAACTGTTGCAGCCCGTCGCGCATGCGCCACAGTTTTTCGCCCAGCGCCAGCAGCGCCAGCAGATCGGGAACGCGCGCCTGTTCGATCAAGCGGTCGGCTTCCTGAGCCAGTTCGGCGCCATCGCCGGTCGCCAGCGTCAGCGCTGCGCCGGGCGACCCGCCCGACAAACGCACAAGCGCAGCGCGTTCCGCCGCGTTCATGTCCGGCAGCATGGGAGACAACACGGTGTCCATCTCCGCATCGTCCAGGGTTCGCAGTTCCAGCCGCTGGCAGCGCGAGCGGATGGTCGGAAGCAAACGGCCGGGACGGTGCGACAGCAGCAGCAGCATCGCATTGGGCGGAGGTTCTTCCAGCAATTTCAGCAGCGCGTTGGCGGCGTTGTCGTTCATGTCGTCGGCGGTATCGACAATCGCGACACGCCAGCCGCCCGCGCCGGACGTCATGCCAAAAAAGCCCGCCAGCTTGCGCACCTCGTCCACCGATGTTTCGCTCATCAGCTTGCCGGTCTTTTCGTTCAACCCTCGCTTGATGACCAACAGTCCGGGATGTGCCCGCGCGACGATGCGCATCGCGTCCGGATTGTCCGCCGGGACATCCAGGTTTTCGGGGCCGGCATTGCTTGCGCCATGGGCCAGCAAATACCGCGCGATGCGATAGGCCAGCGTCGCCTTGCCAATGCCCGGCGGACCACCGATGAGCCACGCCTGGGGCGGGCGTCCGCCGCGAATGGCGCGCGCCGCCCGCGCCAGCGCCGCGTCCTGTCCCGCCAGCGCGAATGTTTCGCGTGGATGCGGGAAGCCTTCGATGCGGTCGGTCTCTTCGATCTCCAGGGGCGCGGAACGTTTGGCCATGGCGCTTTATAGGCCAAACCGCTCCGCCACGGCGGCTAAAATCGCCGCATGGATGTCGTCTTCGGTTCCCGCCGCGTCGATCACGCGGCAGCGGTCCGGATGGCGCTTGGCGATGTCCAGGAATGCCTTGCGCAGCCGCTCATGAAAATCGATGCCGAACTGCTCGAAACGGCTTTCCTTCGCGCTCTGCGCGCCGGGGCGGCGCATCGCCCGTTCCAGCCCGACGGCCACGTCTAGGTCCAGCACCAGGGTCAGGTCCGGCTTGAAATCGTCCAGCACCGCACTATCGATGCGGCGGATGGTTTCGCGCGCCATGCCGCGTCCCGCCCCCTGATAGGCGAAGGTGGAATCGCTGAAGCGGTCGGACACGACCCATTTGCCCTCCACCAGCGCGGGGCCGATGGTGCGCGCCACATGATCGGCACGGGCAGCATAGGCCAGTAGGGTTTCGGTCATGACTTCCCAGCGGGCGGGTTCGCCTTCCACCAGCAGGCGGCGGATTTCTTCCGCTCCCGGAGAACCACCGGGCTCACGCGTCGCCACCGTGGCGATGCCCCGAGCTTCCAGCGCGGCGGCCAGACGCCGGACCTGGGTGGACTTGCCGGTGCCCTCCCCGCCTTCCAGGGTGATGAAGCGGCCGCGCCGGCTGGAAGTCATTTCCCGCCGAACATCTTGCGCCACAGCCCGGCGAAGAAGCCGATCTGGGCGACGGGCTCGGCGGCATAGACCGGCACGGTCATGGCCGGAAAGTCCGGCGCGCTGATCGTATAGCTGCCGACCTTCTGTCCCTGCTTCACCGGCGCTGTCAGGCCGGGATCGAGGCGCAGAGCCGTCTTCATCGCCTTACGGGAATCCACCTGCATGGTGACGGACAGCGGCTTGGCCGCCGTGACCTTTACGGTATTCGCTGCGCCCTGCAGTACCGGGGCCTCGCCGATCACCTGATTGGAGGACAGGATGGGATAGGTGCGAAACTCCCGGAACGCCATTTCCATCACCCGGCTGGCCTCTTCGGCGCGCCGGATGTTGGGAAAATAGTCATTCTTGTATTGGGGATAACGCAGCCCATTGAGAACCAGGATGAAGCGCGTATCGCCCCGCTTGGCGGAAACGGTGATGCCGTAACCCGCCGCGTCGGTGTGGCCGGTCTTCAGCCCATCCGCACCTTGAAGCATGCCCAGCACAAGGTCGCGGTTCGGCTGGGTGATGCCATGCCAGGTGAAGCTCTTTTCGCTGAAATAGTGATAATATTCCGGGTAGATACCGATGATGTGGCGGGACAGTTTGGCGAGGTCCAGCGCGCTCATCAGCTGGCCGGGCGGTTCGGGCAAGCCATCGGGATTGACGAACTTCGATTGCGCCAAGCCCAATTCCTTGGCGCGTTTGTTCATCAGATCCACAAAACCTTCAAAGGTCCCGCCCAGCCCTTCTGCAACGACCACGCAGGCATCATTGCCGGACTGGATGATGATGCCGCGGATCAGATCCTCAACCCGGATTCGCGATCCGAGTTCGACGAACATCTTTGAGCCCTGGGTGCGCCATGCACGCTCGGACACGGGCAATGTGTCGTCCAGCTTGATGCGTTTATCAGCCAGACGCTGGAACAGCAGATCCAGGGTCATCAGCTTGGACATCGAGGCCGGAGGCATCGGCGTCCTGCCATCCTTCTCCCAAAGAACCTGGCCCGTGGCGGCGTCCATCAGGATGGCGTGCTCGGCGCTGCTATCGATCGCGGCCTGGGCAGGCGCGACGGCGACGAAAAGACTAAGTGCTAGAAGATAACGGCGCATGTGAACTCCACGGCATTCATTGATCGACGACGATCTGGGCATCGGTGGCCCCCGCCGCCGTTACACGGGACAGTGCGGCGTCCGCCTCGACGACGGAATTCAGGGGGGCGGTGCGGACCCTGTACAAGGTCTGCCCATTGCGTTGAAGAGTCGAGATTCGCAAATCGCCTTGCAACTTCGCTAACAGGGTGCGGGCGTTGGCGAGATTCGAGAATGCCCCGACTTGAACATAGAGATGCGTGGCGGCGGGAACAGCCTCTTGCGTGACCTGACCGCTGGGTTCCGTGGAGATGGGTCGGATTGGCGGCGAAGCCACGGGCGTGGGCAGCGCGCCGACCCGCACGGGCGGCGCGACGGTCGCACCCGGCAGCACTCCCAGCGCCGCCGTATCCACCTTTCCTGCCCTGACGGCCGGGAGTGCCCCCGCAATCTCTGGCGGGGTTTCCGACACGGGGCCCGAGCCCGGCCCCAGGTCGGCGCGGCCCAGATAGGTGACACGCACCCGTGCCGTGCCACTTTGCACCACGTCCAGCAATTCGGCGGCCCGCTTGGACAGGTCAATGATGCGGCCACGCGCATAAGGACCGCGGTCATTCACCCGCACGATGATGGATTTGCCGTTCTGCAGATTGGTCACGCGCACATTCACCGGCATGGGCAATGTGCGGTGCGCGGCGGTCACTTTGGCGCCGTCATAGGTTTCGCCGTTGGCCGTGGTTTTTCCGTAGAAAGTCGGGCCGTACCAGGAGGCGATGCCGGTCTCGTCATAGTCCGGCTGCTCATGCGGGTAGTACCAAATATTGTCGATCTGGTAGGGCTGGCCGACCTTGTACACCCCGGCGCTGGATGGAACCGTGACGGTGTGGTCTTCCGGCGGCGGCGCGGGCGGCGGCGTCTGACAGCCCGCGACAAGCAGGCAGGCAGCGACAGTAAGACTATGCCGTAAGCGCATCGAGAATCGGTTCGGAATGGCGATCCGACGCTAAAGGATGGTCCGCGAAAACCAAAGCGCCACGGAAAGCAACTTTCCGCGATGATTTTTTCGGCCCTTGAATGGCCGCTTTTTCGTCGCAATTCGCTATGCGGTCAGTTTCGCATCACGCATTCGCCGCCGGGCGTGATGGCGAACCATTACGCCCGGCATGTTCGGCGTTCCGCGTCTGAAGCAGAAAACCAATAAGCTACTGAGCGCCTTTGCGCGGGTCGACGCCGCGGGAATACCAGATCGCGAAGGTACCCGGCTGTGTGGCATATGCGATGAACTGCTGGCCGAGCGATTGGTTCTTCGCCTTAGACGGAACGGCAGCGACAGCGTCCAGGTAGCGGCCATACTCCTCGGGGATTGGTCCGGCGACCACCAGATTGTCCCACTTCAGAATCTGGCTGATGTTCTGCACCGCCATGTCGCCCTCGTGGCGGGCAAGGGCGTCGCCACCTTCGCCGAACCGGCTCGGCGCATGCTTCACCCCAGCCATTTCCGGAAGGTCGAACAAGCTGCTTAGCATATAGGCGGTGCGGGTGCAGCCGGCACCGCCGGGCGTGCCGTTGCAACGCGAATGGAGAACGAGATTCGCCGACTTGAGAGCAGCGATGAACTTCTCCTTGGTAGAAATGTCCGGGACTTTCGCCCCCTTCATCACCGCCAGGCCCTGATAGGAACGGCCGATGCGCTTGCGGGTGCCTGCCTTGATGGCACCCTTCGCGGTAATTTCGTCCATGTGGTCGGCCGGCAGGAAGACCGCGTCGACCGAGCCATCCGTCGCGAAGCCCATGACCTCGTCCATGCCGCCGCCCTTGACGGTGACCTTGATTCCGGTCTCCGCCTCGAAGGCCTTGGTGATGATCTCAAGGCCACCAACCAAGGTGAAGCCCGGTGTGCCCACGATGACTTCGCGGGTTTGGGCAGCCGCAGGGGTGGTGAAAGCGACAGCCGAAACGGCAGCCAGACCGATAAGGGCGCTGAGAGTGGTGTTAAACATGCGCAAGGTTCCCTCCAAGGTTCGCCCGGCCGACGCCGTTATCGCGGCATTCCATATGCACAGACGAAATCAGCTCCCTTTATAGACGAATATTCGGGATTCGCACCAGCCGTCGCAGGCATATCCATAGATCGACTCAGCCCGATGCTCGACGATTCGGGGCCAGAAGAGGAAGCGGGGCGGTCGCCCTCCCCGCCACCCTTTCGAGCCGAACGGTCCCGATTCTCCTTTCCAAGGAATAGGCGGTAGCGAGCGCAGCGCTGGTACGGGCGTAACGTTCACGACTTCGACGCAAACCTTCCGCGAAGACAACAGGCAGATAGTGGCAAACACAAGGTGTTTGCATTTGCCCATCTGCCTAAGTATCTGGTCCGCTATGCGGATGGGTGGCCGAGCGGTTTAAGGCACCGGTCTTGAAAACCGGCGTGGCGGCGACGTCACCGTGAGTTCGAATCTCACCCCATCCGCCAGATAATCACTACACGGAATATATGCCCCGGCGGCTCCGACAATATTGGGGGCCGCTCTTCTTTGTTTGCTTTCTGCGTTGCTATTTCCTTAACCAATTCTCTTAACCACCTCTTCATCCTTTGCTTTCTGTTTAGGCGGGACCGCCCTAGCGTCGAGCCACGATGCAAATGGAAATTTTTGCGGGCCAGGAATGGTCCCATTTGAAAAAGGGGTTGAGTATTATGTCCAGCAAGCGTGCATATCTGGCCGGGGCGTGTTTCGGCGCCATCATGGCCGCATCGAGCGCCGCCTACGCGACGCCGACCTTTACCCTGAGCGGGGCCTCGCTCCCCGGCTATGGCGGCGTCGGCAATATCGTCGCTTCCGACATGAGCGGACTGTCCAACGCTACCGTGCATGACATGGGCGGCGGCGTGCAGCACGAAGTCGGCTACGCCATCATCAACGGCCTGACCAACAACGGTGTCTCCGCCGCGGGACAGGCGATCGCCGGCAAGATGGACCTGCTTGATGGGGCCCTGGGCGCCGGCTTCTACAAGCTCTACATCACCTTCGAAACCATCGTCACCGGCGTCGGCGGCGGCTTCGGCGGCGGCACGCTGGGCACCATCGCCCCGGGCGATTTCACCTTCAAACTGTGGGCGGATCTGGGTAACGATACGGCCTTCGCGCCCGCGGCCCTTAACGGCTCCAACCCGCTCGTCGGCGGCACGCTGTCCGATGACATCGTTCTGGCGGTCGGCGTGGGCGGCGGCACGGCGGGCTTCCTGAGCCCCAGCGGCGCGCCCTTCTTCAGCGCCGTGTCGGACTTCATCATCTGTAATGGCACCGCCAACTCCGGCAAGAAGGCTAACACCACCGTCACCGGTGGTTCGGCCACGGGTTGCGGCACCTTCAATGCCCTGAACTACTTCACTGACCCGGTTCCGTTCTTCGACTTCAGCCTGGAAGCCAGCACCCCTGCCAGCAACCAGAACGTCAAGACGACCAGCGATCCGAGCGCCGTGCAGCTTGACGGCATCCGGATCTCGATCAACTTCGCTAGGCCGGTTCCCGAGCCCGTCTCGATTGCCCTGTTCGGCGCAGGCCTGGCCGGCATCGCCGGTTTCGGCGCCCGCCGGAAGAAGAAGTTCGCCTGATAATCCCGCGCATGGGAAACGGAAACGGCGCCTTCGGGCGCCGTTTTTGCTTGCAACACTTACAGTCTGTTCACGCATTTTCGCATCTGTTACATGGTGACCGGGGCCCGCATGTAACTTAGCATATACATCTATAATTTGGGCAGAGCGTGGCCATACATCCCATCAGTTCGACGATCAGGGTGCGGGATCATGCCATCGCAAACGACGCAATGGCGGCTGAGCAGCGGCGGTTGTGCTGGTTCCTGACTGCCGCCTACGCCCTGATCGCCGCCGCACTGCTGACCAATGGCGACTTCCGGCTGTTCGCGCCGGAACCGTTCGGCATGGTGTTCAACGACATGGCGCTGAGGCTGGCACGGGGCGACTGGAGCATCGATCCCGCCATCATCCAGAATGAGGGCTTCCGCACCAACGGACATATCACGACCTATTTCGGCATCCTGCCCGCGCTGCTGCGCATCCCGTTCGTGCTGCTGGGTGGCGCGGATGTTTTCTATTCGCGACTGTCCTGCCTCGCTGCTATGACAATTTTCATTCACTTCAATCTGAAGCTCGCCCTGCGGTTCGCAGCGGACTCACCCGCGACATCCCAGACCCGCTGGATTGTGCGGGCGTGGTGCGTTTCAATGATCGTGACCGGCCCTGCGATCTATGTTCTGGGCAGTTCCTATGTCTACAACGAGCCGATTTTCTGGGGCGTCGCGCTGGCGGCGGCCTTCACATACATCGCGCTGAAGCGCTGTCCCAAAGGCCGCTGGCCAGAGGGACGGACGCTTGTGCTTCTGGCAGGCATAGCGGGACTTGCGCTGCATACACGCATTACCGAAGGCTTCGGCCTTTATGCGGCGACCGGCGTTCTGATCCTGCGCGGCCTCTGGCACTGGCATCGTACCCGTGATGGGAGCGTCACTGCGGCGCTAGCCGCTGCCGCGACCGCCCTGGCGTTCATCGCCCTTGCCTGCGTCGTGAATAATGGGCGGTGGGGCAGCCCGCTGAATTTCAGCCCGCCTTTGCAGACCCAACTTTTCGTGCAGGTCGATCCTCATCATCTTGAGGTGTTGATGAAGCACGGAGCCTTCAATCCGCTCCGGCTTCCGGTGGCGCTGTTCTATTATCTGGCGGGAATGCCCTTCAAAGCCGCCCTCGTTCCATTCATGGAAGAGTATTACGCCCATCCAGAAGGGCCGCGCGTTCCGATGCTGCTGGCAGCGCCGCTGGCATTTATTCTGGCCGGACGGGGACTTCGCGTCCTTGTCACGGGGTCGCCCAATAAGATCCTGTTCCCCGGCTTACTGGTGATAGCGCACGCCCTGACGGCGTTCGTCGTCCTGTGCGCAGCGTGGTTCGCAGTCCGGTATAGCATCGAACTATGGGGCCTGATCTCTATTCTGGCGGCGCTTGGGGTTCGGGACACGCTGCGTCAGCCGCTTTTCCGGCATGGGCGGGCGATCATCTGTCTCCTGATTGTCATGGGCATGGCGGTCTCCGGCCTCAGTCTGCTGCGCTACAAATTGGACTCGGCGGGCCTGCCGCACGAGACGCGATTTGAATGGTCGCGGCATCTTCAGCCTATTTTTTGCCCAGGCGCCCCGCTGAACGGAACAGTTGATCAGCCCCCATATCTGGTATCGACGTCCTGCCCGCCCGTTTGGTAGGGTGCAGCGGGGAAATTTGCGCTATACAAGCGCCTTCAAACCGGCAAGCCTCTCTCCATGTCCGTATCGGCCACTTTGTACAGCGCGGCTCGTCCCGGCTCCCTGGCCTTGCGCGTGGCGGCGTATCAGCGCCGCAAGATGTATGCGGAGTTCCTGGAGTCCCTGGCCATACCACCGGGCGCAACTCTTGCGGATGTGGGCGTGTCGGCAGACCGCAGCTACGACCATTCCAATTATCTGGTCGCGGCCTATCCGGAGCGGGACCGCATCACCGCGGTCGGCATCGACGATGCGTCCTTTCTGGAGAGTCTCTATCCCGGCGTGAAATTCGTGCAAGCCGACGGCCGTGAATTGCCCTTCCCGGACAATTCTTTCGACTATGTCCATTCCAGCGCGGCGGTGGAGCATGTGGGCAATGCCCAGATGCAGGCCAGGTTCCTGCACGAGTTGTGGCGTGTCGCTCGCAGGGGCGTGTTCGTGACAACGCCCAACCGCTGGTTTCCCGTCGAATTCCATACCGTTCTGCCGCTACTGCACTGGCTTCCGGTTGATCTGCACCGACGGCTTTTGAGGGGGTTGGGACATGACATGCTGTCCCGCGAGGAGAATTTGAACCTGCTGTCGACCGGCACCCTTTCGGCGGCAGCCCGCGCGGCGGGAATGACGCGGTTCAGGATTTCCAGCGTGTCGCTTCTGGGGTGGCCGACCAATCTGCTGCTGATCGCGCACAAGGAGCCGTAGCCCGGAATCGAAATGGCCGGCGCGCGATGCGCACCGGCCATCCGAAGAGTATCCCGGAGAAGAAAATTCAGCTCAGCGCCTGGCGCTGATCGCGATGGGCGTTTTCCAACCCCTTCAGCACCAACTTCCCGCTTCTGTCCCAGCCAACCACGTTGGTTTCCTTGATCGCGGCGGCAGCCGGCTTGCGTGCCTTTTCCAGCTTGCGCCGCTTGACCCGTTCGGCCACCGACAGCGGCTGGCACTGATCGATGAACTACGCATACTGACCGCCCCGGATCATCGTGGCGGTGATCTCCGATGCGATCGTGAGCGGGATTCCCGACGCCACGATGGTGCGCGGGCCAAGCGCGGTGTCGAAGCGCAGCAGCAGGTTCATGCGCGCGTCCGGAGCAGTGCTGCGATGATAATCGGGATCGGGCGTGACCTCGAGCGCGTCCTGGTCGCGCCAGCGGGAGAAGAGGCGAGCGAATTTCGGCAGCGTGTGTTCCAACATGATACAGACCCGTTATTGAACAATGATTGGCTTCCGCCTGCCACTTCGCAGGAAGCGTGCCACACGGGAGGCCCATGGTTTTCGCGCTTTAACCGTTCTTGTCCGTCCCAGGACGTGACGAATGCCGTCCGGTGTGCCTAAATCGGGCGGGGCGGTTAAGAATGAAACACAGACCGGTACCATGGGGCGGAATGGGCGCGGCCATCGGCGTCGCGCTATTGCTGGCTGTCACAGTCTTCGCCGTCTATGGGACGGGCGAGAAGGCAATCCGCACCGCGCTCGATATAACCGCGCGCTGGTCCTTCCTGCTTTTCTGGTTGGCCTACGTGGCCCGGCCCCTGGCTGTGCTGTTCGGCCCGAGCCTGCCCGGTGTGATGAAGCGGGGCCGCGATTTCGGTCTGGCCTTTGCTGCAGCGCCCCTTGTCCATATCGCGCTTATCGTCTGGCTAAGGCTGGCGCTGAACCGGATGCCGCTGCATGGCTGGCTGTTGTGGTTCTTCATCGCCGGGATCATGTTCACCTATCTGATGGTAGCGCTGTCATTTGGCGCGGCGGAGATGCTGGGCCCTGCCCTGTGGGGAGGAATCATGTTCGTTGCCATGCACTACATCCTGATCGCGTTCTGCCGAGACTTTGTTGTGGGTGCTTTGCGCACCATCGAACTGCATCGCGAATGGTGGCGAATTGCCGACTATTCCATCCTGGCGCTGCTGTGTATCGTGGCGCCCGTGTTGCGTGCCGCAGCGGCCTTGCGCCGCCGCCGGGGCATGCAGCCCGCCATAACATGACAACATACAAAGGCGCCGGGGAGACCATTCATGACAACGGGGATTTCACATCGCGATTTTTCGCGCCGCATGATGTTGCGTGCGTCGGCGGCAGCGCTGGCCGTGACGGGCGTGCGCCCCGCCCTGGCGGACATGCCGCAGGAAAGCGCGGATACGCCCAAGCTGACCATGTATATCGACGCCGACTTCACGGAAGCCGATATGCGCAAGCTGAAGCAGATCGGCATCGATGTGGTGGACATCCCCAACATGCCGCCCCTGCCCTGGCACACCGACTGGTTCACCAGCCGCATGGCCAAACTGAAAACCATGGACATGTCGATGGGCATCGTTATGACCCAATGGTTCCGCAACGGCGCGATGGATCCGGACTGGCTGAAGATCGTGCATGGCAAGCCGGGCCGCGACGAGGAAATCGCGAAGTTCAAGGAATCTATCGTCGCCGCCGCCAAGGCGG
>JAFIHO010000263.1 GCA_017849395.1 Hyphomicrobiales bacterium | reverse complement strand
GTGTCGTGGCTGCCTGGGCGATTGCCGCCAGGGGCATGTTGGAGTCGCAGCTCACAACCATCGCGGCCTTCGCCGCGGAAGCGCCCCGCGCGGTGGCAACCTCGCCTTCGGGGTGGAAGCGCTTCTGATCGGCCATCGGGCCGACGATGATCGGCGTGAAGTGCTGATCGCCGAACAATGTGGCGGTCAAATCCAAATCCCGTGTGGGAATGTTCATGCGCGGGCGAAGCGTGATGCGATCCGTAATAGTCCGGTCGCTGCCCAGCACAGGCGCAAGCTTCGCCGGTCCCAGCACAAGGCGCGCCTGATCTGCATACTCGAACACATTCACAAGCTCGGCGCGCGGCGCCTGGGCGGGCGGCGTCGCAGGAATACGAAGCGCGTTCGGACTTTGCGCACCCAGCGCAGGCATCGCCGCACCCACTGCGACGCTTGTCCCCAACACCGCTGCGGCCCGGCGGCGCGACGTCATTCCTGAGGATGGGCTGGCCTTGCAGGCAGCATTGTTTTTATCATCTGGCATTGTCATCAAAGCCCCGGTTGGTCGCCTGAAACGCCTGGCTGAACTCGTATCGGATCGCTCATGCAAGAACACACATAGCATTGCATGAGTAAATGTGTGCCGCCCCGGCGTCTAGATGGAACCAGCGCGGTCAAGACAGGTTCGGGATGCCCGGGTAGCCGATCACGACATTTTTGTGAGCGCCACCGTTGTGCAGCGCGACATAACGAGTCAAGGCGAGCTGCGCAAAGCAGACATCGGCTGAACGTCCCGATCAATAAAGGGCGGCTGGCAATCAAGAGCGGGTGGCGGACAGGGTGGGATTCGAACCCACGGTACCCTTGCAGGTACGCCGCATTTCGAGTGCGGTGCCTTCAACCACTCGACCACCTGTCCGTCGGCGGTGATACGGGAGCCGGACGGCCAAGGCAAGAATATTTAAGGCCGGTCAAAACCCGCCCGGGAACTGGAAATACTGCCTGATCCGGCGGCCCCCGGGACGCCGGAAAATGCCTCGCAGAAAGGCTCCCGAAAGGGAGCTTTAGCAAAAGTAAAGTAAATCTCTGCTCCCATACCCGCTGGGTCCCTTGCAATTTCGGGCTGGGTTACGTCGGGCGGGGCGGATTCATGCACAAAGCTGTTCGTTTCGGCATTTCTCCGGCTGCCGCCGGAGGCTGGCTTCTGGCGCTTCTCGCATGGACCTTCGTCCTGCGCCTGCCCTTCTTTTTTCACGACCATTTCAGCATGGACGAAGGCCTCTACGTCACGATCGCGAACCGGATGTTGCAGGGGGCGCGGCTGTACACCGACCTGTGGGACAACAAGCCGGTCGGCATCTACCTGATCTACGGCACCCTGCTTTTCCTGTCGGGCGGCAGCATCACTGCCATCATCATGGGAAGCGCTGTCGCGATCGCGGCAACGGCGTTCCTGCTGGGCATGATCGGCTGGCGCATGTTCGGCAGCAAACGCGCCGGGGTGATCATGGCATTTCTGTTTCCCCCCTACATGCTCGACATGGGGGCGGACGGCGCCAATGCCGAGAATTTCTTCGTTCCCTTCACCGTCCTGTCCGTGCTGGTGCTGGGCACATATTTCGTTACCGCAGCGGATAAGCGGTCCCTGGTTCGCACCGGCCTTGCCTTCGGCCTGATCCTGGGATTGGCGCTGCAGATCAAGTTCCTCATTCTGTTCGAGACGGCGGCACTGGGACTGACCTTCGCTTTCCTGCTGTGGCGCAGGAACGCCAATGTCGCCGACCTGGCGAAGCTGCTGGCGAGTTTCCTTGTCGCGTTCCTGCTGCCAACCCTGCTGGTGATGGCCTGGTTTGCGGTCCATGGCAGGCTGGATGCGCTGCTGTTCTCCAACTTTATTTCACCACGTCTCTATGTCGAGCACCCGTTCGGGCTCGCCAGGCCGTTGCATCTGCTGGAGATGACGATCCGCAAAGCGTCCTACTTCGCTCCGCTCATGCTAATCGCGGCGCTGGTGTTCGGCCGCAAACTGTCGAAGCGCCCGTTTTTTCCGATGGAAGGTATCGAACCCTTCGCGCTGGTGAGTGCATGGCTTTTCGGCGCCTATCTTGGGGCCATCAGCACCGGCCAGGACAGCTATCACTATTTCATCGTGCTGGCCGCGCCTCTATGCGTGCTGGCGGGATTGGCGGCCGACGCGGTGCTGGCGCGCATGGGCGGCGAAAACTGGAAGACGGCTGCCGTCCTTGCGCTGCTTATGACGTGGCCGCTCTATTTTCATGTCACCAAGACCTGGAAACGCGCCCATGCCGGGATACCCAGACCGGATTGGGCGATGGCCGATGAAATCCGTCGCCATGCGCCGCCTGACACGCCGATCCTGGTGATTGGACAATCCCCCATGCTTTACCCGCTGTCGGGCATGGTTCCGGCCACCCGTTATCCCTTTGCCTGGCACATCACCGACCGTCCCCGCGCCTATGGTGTCGATGCGCCCGCCGAACTGGAACGCATCTTCGCGCGGCGTCCCGCACTGGTGGCCACCTCCGCGCATTGGGGCCGTGACCGGGATGACGAGATCGGCCGCCGTATCCAGCGGCATCTGGCGCAAGACTATGTCCCGATCGCGCTCGAGCCGCGCTGGAACGGTCTGCTTGAACTGTTCCATCTCAGAGATGAACGCCTACCAGTCCAGGCTGCCCATCATGGCGGCATAAGTGGCGATCCCGTCCCATAGATTGCCGAGCCGGATATTCTCGTTGGCGGCATGCTGGTTGTTGTCGTGGTTGGTGATGGGCAGTCCGATCACCGGCACATGGAAAATATCGTCGAACAGATAGATCGGGACGCTGGCCCCCATCATCGGCAGAACCGTCACCGGCGACTTGCCGCTGGCGGCGGCGATGGCGGCCTTTGCCGCCGGGCTGGTCATGTCACTGCGCAACGCCGGATAGCCGCCGCCCCAGGACAGGCGGATCAACCGCGTAGTCGCCGCGCGCATGGCGGCGTCCGGCGTATCGGCCACCAGCGTCCAGCCCTTCGCTTTCAGGAATGTCTCTACCTTCCTGCGTACACCCTGCGGGGTCTGGCCGGGCACCAGGCGGAAGTCGATGGAGATCGCCGCCTCCACCGGGATCGCATTGGCCGCTTCCGCGCCGACCTGGCCGGAGCGCAGACCGCGAATGTTCAGCGCCGGGCGCATGGTGCTGAGGGTCAGGCCTTCCGCGCTCTCGCCCCCGCCGATGCCGAATTCGCGTCGCAAGCTGTCTTCCACCTTGGGCAGGCGCGCAATGGCGGTGCGTTCCGCAGGCGTCAGCGCTCGCGCATCGTCCGCGAAACCGGGAATGAGGATCGCGCCATCCGGTGCACGCATCTGCGCGATCAACTGTGCCGCCATCGCCGCGGGATTGGGCGCCCAGTTGCCGTAATGTCCGTCATGCAGCGCACGGACGGGGCCATAAATGGTCGCTTCCAGGCTCATGCTGCCGCGCGCGCCGAAATAGAGGGTCGGCGTGCGCGACTGATGCAGCGGTCCATCGCCGATCAGCCACAGATCGGCGCGCAGATCGGCGGCATGGGCTTTCATCATGTCCGCAAGATGCGGCGACCCTTTCTCTTCCTCGCCCTCCCACACCAGCTTGATGTTCACGCCGGGCTTGCGGCCCGCGGCCTTCAAGGCATCGAATCCGGCGAGCAGCGCGACAATGGCCGCCTTGTCGTCGGCGGCGGCACGGCCATGGAAACGCCAATCAGGATTGAACCGCCCCTGCACCGTCTTCCAGTCGATATTGCGCGCGCCGGGCGACCCGTCGCGCATCACCGGCACGAAGGGATCGCCGCTCCATTGCGACGGCGTCACCGGCTGGCCGTCATAATGGGCGTAGAACACCACGGTCCGCTTCGCGCCCACATCGTAAAGCCCATACACTACGGGCGGAGCGCCGGATGCCGTGAACAGCGTCGTGCGGAAACCCCGCGCCTCCAGCAGGCTTTTCAGCTTCGCGGCGGTGGAATTGAGCCCCGCAGGATCGGCGGCAACACTTTTGAGGCGCACCAGCTCGTCCAGCTGCGCGACCACCGCGCCCTCATGCGCGGTGCGCCAGGCTTCCACATCCTCGCGCAAGCCCGCGGCCGCGGGCGCACACCACAGCAGGGCGGCAAGAATTGCCGATGCCGAAAAGCCTTTGCGAAAGCCCATTTTTCGCGCCCCCTAGTCCTGTCCCGATACACCGCATTTTAAGCAAATCCACCAATACTGCTTCAATGGCCGGAAACAAGAACCGGCGCATAAACAACAGGCTGCAGCGAGGGCTATCCGCGTGTACACAATC
>JAFIHO010000262.1 GCA_017849395.1 Hyphomicrobiales bacterium | reverse complement strand
GGCTGCCGCGCAGGCCGCCGCGACCGAAACCGCTGCCGCGATCGGCGCAGCGAAATAGATTATCGCTCTTCCATGCGAAAAGGCCGCCCAAACGGGCGGCCTTTTTGTTTGCGGGATACGCTAATGCTCCTTGGGCGGCTCGGCGCGGTTGCCGACATAGTCCATCGCCGCGAACACCAGGCCCGAGAACACGAAGGTCAGGTGCAGAATCACCAGCCAGCGCAGCCGCGCCTCGTCCAGCGGCGCATCGGCCTGGCCCAGGGTCATGAAGGCGCGCAGAAGCGAGATGGCCGAGATCGCCACGATGGAACCGATCAGCTTCATCTTCAGGCCGGAGAAATCCAGCGTGCCCATCCAGCTTGGCCGGTCCTCGCTGGCATGGGTGTCGATGCGCGAGACGAAATTCTCATAGCCGGAGAAAATGACGATGACGACCAGATTACCCGCCAGCGAAAGGTCGATCAGCGACAGCACCACCAGGATGATCTGCTCCGGATCGGCCTCATGAACGTCGAACAGATGGGGCGCGGCATGCAGCAACTCACCGGCAAACGCGCTGAGCAGCAGCAACAGCGCCATCACCAGCCCCAGATAAAAGGGCGCCAGCATCCAGCGCGAATTGAACAGCAGCCACTCCAGGCCCCTCTCGATCTGCTTGCGGTCGTGCATCGGCGCTCTCCTTCGCGCGGTACTTCTAGATCAGCTTCACCGCGTTCGCCAGATCGGACCTGGCAACAGTCAGCTTGACACCCGAGGTATGTAACTCTATAAGTTACACATGATCGGGTCGTTCCGCAGCAAGGCGTTGCGCCTGTTATGGGAAAAGAACGATCCGTCTGGCGTGAACCCGAACGCCCTGCCGCGTATCCGGCGCATCCTGTCGATTCTGGACAGCGCCGAAACGGTGCGCGATCTCGACGTGCCGGGCTTCCGGTTTCATGCCCTGAAAGGCTTCGACCCGCGGCGCTATTCCATGCGCGTCACGGGCAACCGGCGCATCACATTCGCGTTCGATGACGGCACCGCGACGGCGATAGAATTGGAGGATTATCATGGTTCTTAAGCGTGGAATGCCCCCCACCCATCCCGGCGAAATCCTGCGCGAGGATGTGCTGCCTGCCCTGAGCCTTACGGTGATGGACGCCGCAAAGAAGCTGGGCGTCACCCGCCAGACGCTTCATCGCATCATCGCGGCAAAGAACCCGCGTCCCGTGACGCCGGAGATGGCGGTGCGTCTTGGCAAGCTGATCGGAAACGGCCCGCGCCTGTGGCTGAACCTGCAATCCGCCTACGACCTGTGGCACGCGGAGCGGCGGGTGGATACGCGCAAGATTCCGACGCTGGAAGCGGCAGAGTAATTCCACCCTCCCCTTGAGGGAGGGTCGAAAAACGCGCAGCGTTTTTCGGGGAGGGGTCGGCGCACAGCGCCGCCGGACCTATTGCTTCTTCGGCCGCCGCGTCTTTCCCGCCGTCGCTTCCAGGGGCGCGACCAGTTTTTCGTAAAGCATGAACAGATGCTCAACCCGCTCCCGGTCGCTGGCGAAGCCGCCGCGGCGGTAGAGCGCATCCACCGCTGCGTCCAGCCGGTGATGCGCCTTGCGCAGGTCGGGCGGCATGGCGTCGGGATCGTAAAGATCGGCCAGGGTGGCTTCGGAGAATCTGGCGCGCGCATCCAGAACGCCTTGGGCGAGGCTGCGGATTCTGTCCTTCTGCGCGTCGCTGGCTTCGGGCCAGGGGAAAGTGTTGTAGACGATGCCGACAGAATAGCGGTAGTCGCTTTTCAAGCGCCCTCCGATATTACGCAGCCATGCCATATGCATTCGTGATGTCACCACCCCAAAAATGAGTAAATCAGCTTCCAATAGAACAAGCGAAGAGTCGCCAGGAATTGCAGGCGGCTTCAACCAACCAAATGGCGCATAGTCCCGGCGTTCAGATGTATGCCTAGGGAAAACAAGATATGGCTCCTTTGGGATCACTGTTACGTGGTACCGAGTGGGGTACTGAGCGAGATCAACCGTTCCTTCTCCACGCTTCTTGGCGACGGTCTTCCCATTGTTGACTGCGCGCTTAGCGGGCAAGTCGCCGAGCCGATATTGCCTGACCTTATCGATTCTATCCAATACGTTCGGCAATTTTCTCAGATCGTGTGGCGAAGCATCCTGCAACGCTAAAATGTAACGACATTCGTTGTTGACGAAATCATCCGCGCCATAAAAGGGCCGAATGAATTTTTCAGCACTCGGTTCGGTTGAGAGAAAAGCGCGACGCTCCGAATCATCAAAAATGTAGTAGCCGCCGTCTATCGGTTTCGAGCCGATGATGACTTTCGGCATTCCCGAGAGTGATGCACCTGCCTCCTCCACCACCAGATGCCGGTCCCTCAGATTGCCAGCGTCGAACAGATAGGGCGACAGCGCCGTGTGGCGGCTTTCCACCGGATCGCCGTTGATATCGTCATAGCTGAACAGCCGCTTTTCCGACTGCTCAAAGCCGCGCCTGGACAGGCCGACGATCACCACATGCACATGCGCCTTGCCGCGCGCGTCGGAACCCCAGGCGAAGGTGCGGTGGGCGAAGTCGATCTCCAGCCCGTAGCGCGAAAACAGCAGCGGCCAGAGCTGCGCGACCTGCTCGCCCTGGGTGATGGAATTGGTGGCGACGAAGGCGATAGAGGCTGGCTGTGCAATATATGCGCCAGCCTTCAGTCACCAGGCCGCAACATCGTCCAGCGTGCCGCCCGACCCGCCCAGATTGGCGATGCGACGCACCTGGGCGCGCTGCGCATCATCCTGAGTCTTGGCTCCCGAAAAAGGTGGGTTGCCGAACACATAGGAGCATTTCTCCGGCGGCAGGAACGCCGCCCAGTCCGCTTCCAGCGCATCGGCATGGAGAATATGCGCCGCCTTTTTGAGCGGGATGCGCGCATAGTTCTGGCCAAAGGCCAGCGACAATTCATTGTTCATGATGTGGTCCATCATCCACATCGCCGTTTCCGCGATCAGGGCGGAAAATTCCTCGATCTCGATGCCGTAGAACTGGTTCACGTCCAGCCGGGACAGGGCGGAAACGTCAAGCTCCCGCTGACCCGCCGGATGCAATTCCTTCAGCAGTTCGATTTCCAGCCGCCGCAGTTCCCGGTAGGTGATGATAAGGAAGTTGCCGCAGCCGCAAGCCGGATCGAAGAAGGTGAGACCAGCCAGCTTGTCGTGAAACGCTCTCAACCGGGCGGCCCTGTCCGTTCCCCTGCGCGCCTTGATCGTCTCGAATTCCTGCCGGAGCGCGTCGAGGAACAGCGGACGGATCAGCTTGAGGATATTGAGTTCGGTGGTGTAGTGCGCGCCCTTGCGGCGGCGTTCGGCGGGCTCCATCACGGACTGAAACAGCGCCCCGAAAATCGCGGGCGAAATCGCATCCCATTTGAAGCGGCAGGCTTCGATCAACTGGCTTCGCATCTTGCCGTCGAAGGACGGCGCCCGCAGCCGTTCGGCGAAAAGGCGGCCATTGACATAATCGAACTGCGCCAGATCGTCGTCGAGATTGCTCTGCCGGTCGGGCTTGTCGGTGTTTAACACCTCGAACAACAGATTCAGCAGGGGGCCGGTATCGCTGCCGTCTTCCTTTGTCCGGTTTTCCAGAAAATCCAGCAGGATATCGCTGGGCTGGAAAATGCCTGTGTCGTCCGCGAACAGGCAAAACACGAGGCGGACCAGGAAGCGTTCCAAGTCGTGCCCCCTGTAACCCGTTCTCTCAAGCGCATCATGCAGGGCACCGACCAACTCCGACGCGCGGATATTGACGGGATCCTGATCCTTGAAGACGACCTTCTTGCGACCCAGGATGAAGTTGAACGCTTCGACATGCCGGGGCAAATCGGCCAGCGCAAACTTGACCTCGGTCCGCTCGTCCAGATCGTAAAGCTCGAAATTCTGGAAGTCGCAGACCAGCAGATAGCGGGGCAATTCCGCTTCCTTGAGGGAAGGGAAATAATCCAGCGCCTGCTGCTTCGCCTTGGACAGGTCCTTTCCGGCGCTTTTGTGTTCCGCGATCAGTGTTCCTTTCCAGAGCAGATCGATAAAGCCGCGCTTGTCCCCCAGCCGTTTCACCGGCTCTTCAAAACTGGCGACCCGGCGGCTTTTCACCCCGAAAATGTCGAAAAACTCGATGTAGAAGGTCTGCGCCTGGCCGCGCTCGTAACCGGCATCCTTCCATTCGCGCGCGAATTCCGCCGCGCGCGCCCTGACTTCGTTCGTGCTCAGCAAATCTTCCGCCCCAAATCGCGCCGCTACCCACCATAATTATTTGCGGCGGGAAGGGAATCGCGGCTATACTGTTCGCGGTTTGTTCAAGGAGGCTTGAATGGCAACCAATCCCCCGAAAGGCGATGGTCATCGCAACGGCGCGGTGAAAGATCGCTCCCAGGTTCACAATCCGCACAATGACCGCTGGACGAAGCGAAACGATGAAACCGGACGCTTCATGGACCAGAAAGCGGACAGCAAGCCCTTCAAAGGGGTCCGCCGGGAACGCCCGGAATGAACCCGAGAGTTTAACAAGGCACCGCGCCTCCCTATATTGGCGTCATGGCCCACAATAACGGCATGATGCCCCGCAAGGGGGGAGGTAAACCTTCCGCCAAGGCTGCGGCGAACGGCGCGAAGTTCCGCGCCGCCGTCGACGCCGCGCCCAATATCGCCGCCGATCCCAATATCGACCCCGCCTATCTCGCCATGCCGCTGGCCGGAATGACCGGCGCGGAGGCGGCGGCTTTCGTTCCCCACCGTCCCGCACGGCCGGAAAAATCCGAAGGCGGCAAGAAATTCAAGCTGGACTCGGAATACCAGCCCGCGGGCGACCAGCACACCGCCATCAGAGAACTGGTGGAGGGTGTGCAGGCGAACGAACGCGACCAGGTGCTGCTG
>JAFIHO010000261.1 GCA_017849395.1 Hyphomicrobiales bacterium | reverse complement strand
GCTGCGCGGGCCGCTCCTCACTTATTCCACGTCGAGGCGACGTGATCCTTGTCTTCCTGCGATGCCCGCTCGGACAGCAGGAATCCGTAATAGCCGCAGCTGTTGGTGCCGGGATATTCCCGGCAGATGGTCGGCCGGGCGGTATAGATGGTGCAACGCCGCGCCTCGGTATCGAAGAAGCGGCATATGCGGCCATAATGCTGGTCTTCCTTGCGCCGCATCGCATAAGGCTCGTCGCCATCGACTTTTGTAAATTTCTGGCGCGCATCCTTGAAGGACAGGCCGAAATGATCGGCCAAGCGCTGCACGTCGCGCTTCTTGAGCGGGATGACGGGATAAGAGCAGCAATAGCCCGGACATTTGGAGCAGTTGTAACCCACGGGACTCGCCTGATGTGAAAGCCGCACCGTGATAGCATGAATGGCGGCGGACGCGAGGGGGAGGGGAGTTCCCCAGCCCCACCGGGACGTTCGGTCACGTCCGGCGGCTATCGGGGCCTGCTTAGGGTTTTCCCCTTCTATGGCTGCCCGCGCCATTGTATCAAAGTGTTGTGGAGCGGGCGCGCCCGAAAGGGCATAAAGGCGCGTCCAGCGTGACAAGGCCATGGCCGACAAGCCGATCTTCTTCGATGCCACCGGCAAACGGGCAGCGCGCATAACCGTCATAGGTTGGGCGCTGGTGATCCTGGGCATCCTGGTGTTCACCGGCTTCGCGGCCAGCGTGCTGTTGTCACCCCCCGTCACCGGCCTGAACCTGCCCGGACATACCGTGGCCGTCTCGCCCTCCGCCCAGGCCAGCAACCTCGTCCGGCGTGCACGCAAACCCGGCCTGCTGCCCCGCGCCGAAAGGCTAGCGGCGGCAGCGCGGCTGCGGCGCGACCAGGCGGCGCGCGAGCGGCGCGCGCATGGCGCGCCCGATCTGCGCACCTTGCCCGCCATCCTGAAGCCGCAAAAGGACCGGGCGCTGGCCGTCGGCTTCTATGTCAACTGGCCCGGATCGCGCGATGCCAGCTTCACCGCCCTGAAGAATGCGCTGCCCCGGCTGGATTGGGTGGTGCCCACCTGGCTGACGCTGGACGGCCCGGATCTGGAGTTCAAGATCGATCTGGACCGCGAAACGCTGGACTATGTGCGCACCCACAAACCCGCCGCGGCCATCCTGCCGCTGCTGCAGAATGTGACGGCGGGCAACTGGGACGGACCGGGCCTGCAGAAGCTCCTGTCCGATCCGGCGCGGCGCAAGGCGCTGCTGGACAAGGTCGTCGCCTTCGTGGCCGAACACAGGCTGCAGGGCGTGACAGTGGATTTCGAGCAGGTGCCGAAAACCGCCCATCCCGTTCTGCAGACTTTCCTCAAGGAGATGTCGACGGCCTTCGCGCCGCATAACTGGATCATCGCCCAGGCCGCGCCCTTCGATGACGATAGCTGGCCTTACAGGGCTTATGCCGGGATCGTCGATTACACGATGCTGATGGCCTATGACGAGGCGGAGGAAACCAGCCCGCCCGGCGCCATCGCGGGCCAGGACTGGTATGAGCGCATCCTCGACAAGCGCATGAAGGATCTGCCGCCGGCTTCCACCATCATCGCCATCGGTTCCTATGGCTATGACTGGATCAATGGCGGCGCGAACGGCGCGTCCGCGCTAGGGTTCGAGGATGCGATGGTTGCCGCGCGCGCGTCCCGCGCCACCATCCAGTTCGACGCCGACACCAACAATCCGCGCTTTTCCTACATGGACGATCCGCGCAATGGCGGGGCGCGCCATGACGTGTGGTTCCTGGACGGCGCGACGGCCTTCAACCAGATTCACGCCGCCGATCCCTATCAGCCCGCGGGCTACGCCCTGTGGCGGCTGGGATCGGAAGACCCGTCGGTGCGGATGCTGCTGGGCCGCAAATACAACATGCCCGCGCCGGACAGCCTGAAGCGCATTCCCATCAACACCGAGAATATCGATTTCGACGGGCGCGGCGAAATCCTGGAGGTGACGGGCGACCCCGCACCCGGCGCGCGCGAACTGGAGATCGAGCCCGGCACCGGCGCGATCGTCGATGAGCGCTACACCCAGCTCGCAACCTCTTATGTGATCCGCCGCATCGGCGCACTGCCCGGCAAGCTGGCGCTGACCTTCGATGACGGTCCCGATCCGGAATGGACGCCGCAGATTCTCAAGATTCTCAAGGCCAAGCATGTGCCCGCCACCTTCTTCATGATCGGCGAGAATATGGAGGCCCATCCCGGTCTGGTGCAGCGGGTGATCGCCGAAGGGCACGAAGTCGGCAACCACACCTATACCCACCCCAATCTGGCAGAGACGCCGGACACGGCGACAAGGCTGGAACTGAACGCATCGCAGCGGCTTTTCCAGGCGCTGACCGGCCGCTCGCTGCGCCTGTTCCGCTCGCCCTATCTGAGCGATTCCACCCCGACCGATGCCGAACAGATCGTGCCTATCGAACGGGCGCAGGAGCTTGGCTATGTCGAAGTCGGCGCCAATCTGGACACGCTCGACTGGCAGCGGCTGCCGGTGGAGCGGATGGTCCATCTGGTGTCCGCGGCGCTGCATCATCCCAATCCCGACCTGCGCGGCAATGTCATCCTGATGCATGACAGCGGCGGCGACCGTTCCCAGACGCTTGCGCTGCTGCCGGTGCTGATCGACAGGCTCCGCGCCCAGGGTTACGAGTTCGTGCCGGTCTCCCGCCTGGCCGGTTTCACACGCGACGAAGTGATGCCGCGCCTGCCGCTGACAGTGGGTCTTTACACCGACCGCGCGGTGTTCCTGTCCATCAGCTTCGTGCGGCTATTCTTCTATTACTGTTTCCTGGGCGCCATCGTGCTGGGCGTCGGGCGGCTCTTGCTGCTCGCAGGGCTGGCGCTGTGGAAAAAATTCCGCGGCGAACGCGAGCCCCCCGATTTCGCCGGCCCGCCGCCCGGCGTCACGGTGCTGATCCCCGCCTTCAACGAAGAGAAGGTGATCGTCAAGACAGTCGAACGCATCCTGGCCAGCGATTATCCCGACCTGCATGTGCTGGTGATCGATGACGGCAGCAAGGACCATACCGCCTTCATCACGCGATCGCATTTCATGTATGAGAAGCGGGTGACGCTTATATCCATCCCCAATGGCGGCAAGGCCAATGCGCTGAATGTGGGGCTGGCGGCGGCGAAGAATGACATCGTTGTGGCGCTGGATGCCGACACCCAGTTCAACCCCGACACGATCCGCCGCTTGGCGCGCTGGTTTGCGGATGAAACGGTGGGCGCGGTGGCGGGCAACGCCAAGGTCGGCAACCGGGTCAACATGATCACGCGCTGGCAGGCGCTGGAATATATCGTGGCGCAGAATCTGGAGCGGCGCGCGCTGTCGGCGCTGGACACGCTGACCGTCGTGCCCGGCGCGGTGGGCGCGTGGCGGCGCAGCGCCTTGCTGGAGATGGGCGGCTTTCCCGCCGACACGCTGGCGGAGGACCAGGACCTTACCATCGCCATCCAGACGCGCGGCTATCGCGTCGCCTTCGATTCCGGCGCCATCGCCTGGACCGAAGCACCGACCACGGTAAAGGCGCTGGCCAAGCAGCGCTTCCGCTGGGCCTATGGCACCCTGCAATGCCTGTGGAAATATCGCGGCATCACCTTCAATCCGCGCTACCGCGAACTGGGCATGATCGCGCTGCCCCAGGTGTGGCTGTTCCAGATCCTGCTGACCACGCTTGCGCCGGTGGCGGACCTGCTGCTGGTGTGGCAACTGGTCGGCGAATACATCAACTATCTGCAGCATGAAGGTGAATTCTCCAGCGCCAACCTGCAGATTGTCCTGACCTATTATATCGTCTTCATGGTGGTGGACATTCTCGCCGGCATGGTCGGCTTCGCGCTGGAGAAAGGCGAGGATTGGCGGCTGCTATGGTGGCTGCCGCTGCAACGCTTCGGCTATCGTCAGATCATGTATTATGTGGTGCTGCGCTCCATCTGGGCGGCGGTGCGCGGTCCGGTGGTGGGCTGGGGCAAGCTGGAACGCACCGGCACCGTAAAAGCAGCCTTCAGAAGCTAACTGTCCCTGTTGTCATTCCCGCGAAAGCAGGAATCCAACTTCGAGCATCCATCTCGCAGATTGAACTGCTACGCCTTAATGAAAATCCCGGCTCGCCGGCAGCACCCGTACATTGCGCGGATGGCGATGACCGCTCATGCGCGGCGGCGTCTCGCCCGCCAGCACGGCCAGGTCGGCGCTGCGGTCGATCAGATTTTCCGCCATCAGATGCACCACCCCTTCCGGGCTCTTCTGCACCTTTCCCTCTGCCAGCAGCAGACGCGCGCCCATCACTTCCTTGCGGAAGCGCGCAAAGGTGCGTTCCCACACCACCACATTGGCCACGCCGGTCTCGTCCGATAGGGTGATAAAGATGGCGGTGCCTTCGCCCGGGCGCTGACGCACCAGCACCACCCCGGCACAGCGAACCGGCGCGCCGTCGGGCAATTCGCTCACCCGCCTGCAAGAAGCGATGCCTTCCGCGTCATAACGCGGCCGCAGGAACTGGGTGGGATAGCCTTTCAGAGACAGGCGGATGGTCTGATAATCGGCCAGCACATGTTCCGACAGCGGCATGGCGGGCAGGGGCGCGATATTTTCCGCGCCCTGTTCCGGCGCGGCGCGCTGCTCGAACAGCGGCAGGGGCTTGCCGTCGGGCAACCGCCGCACCGCCCATAATCCTTCGCGCCGGTCGAGACCAAAGCTGCGGAACGCATCGGCTTCCGCCAGCGTAACAAGCGCGCGCCTGGGCAACGCGGTGCGTCGCGCGAAATCGGAAAAACCGCGATAGCCGTAACCGCGCTCCTCCCGGATGACATGGGCATGCGCTTCGGAAAAATCGTCGATCTGCCGCAACCCCAGCCGCAACGCCAGAACGCCGTCCGGCTGGCGCTCCAGCGCGCAATTCCAGTCGCTGAACGCCACATCCGGCGCCAGCACCGGCACATCATGCTCGCGGGCACAACGCACGATTTCGGCGGGCGCATAAAAGCCCATCGGCTGTGAATTGAGCAGCGCCGCCGCGAAGGCCGCCGGATGATGCTTCTTGATCCAGGCCGAGACATAGACCAGCAACGCAAAACTCGCTGCATGGCTTTCGGGAAAACCGTAACTGCCGAAACCCTTGATCTGGTTGAAACAGTCCTCCGCGAATTTCCGCTCATAGCCGCGCGCCGTCATGCGATCCACGAACATGCGCTCGAAACTGCCGATGGTGCCGACATTGCGAAAAGTCGCCATGGCCCGCCGCAGGCCGTTGGCCTCTTCAGAGGTGAATTTCGCGGCCACGATGGCCAGACGCATCGCCTGTTCCTGGAACAGGGGAATGCCCAGCGTCTTGTCCAGAACCTTGTGCAGTTCGTCGGGCTTTCCATGCTCCGGCGACGGCCTGGGAAAAGGAAATACCGTGGCGGGATTCTTGCGCAGCATCTCGCGCCGCTTCAGGTAAGGATGCACCATGCCGCCCTGGATGGGCCCCGGCCGCACGATGGCGACTTCCACCGTCAGATCGTAATGCGTGCGCGGTTGGAGACGCGGCAGCATGTTCATCTGTGCCCGGCTCTCCACCTGGAACACGCCGATGGCGTCGGCCTTGCACAGCATGTCATAGGTCGGACCGTCGCCCTGGGGCACGGTGGCAAGGGTCAGTTTTTCCGTTCCGGGATCATGCCGATGGATAAGGTCGAACGCCTTGCGGATGCAGGTCAGCATCCCCAGCGCCAGCACATCGACCTTCATGATGCGCAACGTGTCCAGATCGTCCTTGTCCCATTCGATGAAGTAACGATCCTCCATCGCGGCGGGGCCGATGGGCACGGTCCAGTCCAGCTTGTAGCGCGCCAGCACGAAGCCGCCGACATGCTGGGACAGATGGCGCGGAAATCCCATCAACGCGTTGGCGAAATGCACCGCGCGCGCGATGGCCGCATTGGCGGGATCGGCCTCGCCCTGACGCACCTGATAGTCTTGCAACTCATCACCATGATGGCCCCACACCGTGTCCGCCAATTTTCCGGTGACGTCTTCGGACAGGCCGAACACCTTGCCCACCTCGCGGATCGCGCTGCGCGGCCGGTAATGGATAACGGTGGCGGTCAGCGCGGCGCGGCGATGGCCATAGCGTTTATAGACATACTGGATGACTTCTTCGCGCCGCTCATGCTCGAAATCGACATCGATATCGGGCGGTTCGCGCCGGTTGGTGTTGAGGAAGCGCTCGAACAGCACCTCGATCTCATTGGGGTTCACCTCGGTGATGCCGATGGCATAACACACCACGGAATTGGCGGCCGATCCCCGGCCCTGACAAAGAATGCCCATGGAACGTGCATGTTTCACGATGTCATGCACCGTCAGGAAATAATGCGCGATTTTCTCCTTGGCGATGAAAGCAAGCTCCTTCTCCGCAATGGCGGCGATCTTCGGCGGCACGCCCTCCGGATAGCGCCATTTCAACCCCGCTTCGGTCAGATCGCGCAGATGCTGGTCGGCCGTCTTGCCGCGCGGCACCGGCTCGTTGGGATAACGCTGGCCCAGTTCGGACAATTCGAACGCGATGCGTCCGGCAAAGCGCAGGCTTTCGCCCACTGCTTCGGGACAGTCGCGGAACAGCCGCGCCATTTCTTCCGGCGTCTTCAGATAGCGCTCGGCGTTGGCCTCAAGCCGCGTGCCTGCCTCCGCCAATGTCACATGCTCGCGAATACAGGTGACGACATCCTGAAGTTCTCGACGCCCCTTTTCGTGATACAGCGCGTCATTGACGGCGATCAGTGGCACCCGCGTCCTGCGCGCCACGCGCTTCAGATCGCGCAACCGGCGGCGGTCTTCGCCGGTATAAAGAAGAGAAGCGGCCAACCAGACGCCGCTGCCGAGCGCGCGAAGAACTGGCACTGCCGTCCGCGGATCGGGAGGCGGCATCAGCACCAGCAGCAATCCGCGCCGGAATTTGAGAAGATCGGCGAAATCCAGCAGGCACTCGCCTTTTTTCCCGCGCAGCTTGCCGACAGACAAAAGCCGCGACAGCCAGCCATAGGCCTTGCGATCCTTCGGATAAGCCAGGATGTCCGGCGTGCCGTCGCGGAACACCAGCCGTGCGCCGATCAGAAGGCGCGGCCGCGATGCGGCGTCCAGTTTCTCCCATGCCTCATACGCACGCACCACCCCCGCCAGGGTATTGCGGTCGGCGATACCGATGGCGGGATAACCCAGCGCCGCGGCTTGCCGGACGAACTCCTTCGGATGCGATGCGCCGCGCAGGAAGGAAAAATTGGTGGTGACGGCAAGTTCGGCGTAATTCACGCAAAAATACCGTGCAGATACCAGCGCGCGCCTCCCGGAATGTCCGGCCCGTCGCGATACAGCCAGAAACGCTGGCCTTCCGTCGTCTCCACGCGAAAATAATCCCGCGCGGGCTTTGAATCTTTTAGGTCGCTCCGGCTCTCGCCGACGCTCCCGCGCCACCACTGCATCGCGATGCGTTCCGGCCCCTCGGCGTGCGCCACATCGTGGCGGCACTGGCGCCAGCGAAAAAATTTCGGCGGTCCGTCCGGCGGCGTGGACAGGCTGGCCGTGATCGCTTCCGGCGTCTCGAACAGCCGCAGCGGCCGGCGCGGCGGATCGTTTGCCGCCGCATTGCGTTTGTTGCGCCAATGGCCCAGGAACTCCCGCGCCTGTGCGGGCACGGCCACGCTTTGCGCTTCGGGAATATGCGTGTCCTGCGCGACGAACCGTTGCACCCTGTGTTCGCCGAAACGCGCCGCCAGCCGGTCGATCAGGAATTCCACCTGCCAGCGCGCATTCTCATCGGCATCGAAGCTGGTGGTGACGGGCTTGGTTTCCTCGGCCAGGGTCGCTTCCAGCCGGATCAGGTCGAAGCCGAAACCGGGATCCAGCGGATCGGCCAGCGCATCCAGCTTTTCGTTCAGCAGGCGCAGCATCACGGCGGGATCGCGCAGCGGCGCGCCGGTGCGAACGGGAATGTGGCGCACGTCACCATCGGCGCGGAAAAACAGGGCCTCCAGCAGCCGTGCCCCGCGGCCTTCCCTTTCCAGAATGCCGCGCAGCGATTGCGCCAGACCCTGCAATGTCATGTCGATCACGCCGCGCGCCACCACGGGTTCTGCGAAACGCTGCTCCGCCATCAGGTCGGGCAGGGGCCGCAAGGGCGAGAGCGGCTTTTCCTCCGCGCCCAGCAGCACATCCAGCCGCGTCACGAAATCCCGCCCCAGCCGTTCGGACAATTCGCTGCGTTCCCGCCCGGCGACCTGGCCCACGGTTTTCAGTCCTGCGCGCAACAAGGCGCGCGCGATCTTTTCATCCTCGAAAACGGCAATGGTCAGCGGCGCGACAGCGGCGGCATCGCCGCCCACCGGCACGATACTGCGCGGCGCATGGCGCGCCAGCGCCCGCGCCGCCAGCGATGTACCCGCGATGGCGCCGCGCACGGTCAAGCCTTGCGTGGAAATCTTTTGCAGCACCTCAGTCAGCATCGCCGCCTCGCCGCCGAACAGATGGCCCACGCCGCTGATGTCCAGCAGCAACCCGTGCGGCGCATCCAACGCGACCAGCGGCGTGAAACGGTCGCACCACTGCGCGATGCGCATCATCAGCGCCGCATCGGCCTTTTCGTCGGCGGGCACGATGCGCAACCATTCGACCATGGCCCGCGCATTGGCCAAAGGCTGGCCCTTGTGCAGGCGATGCCGCTCGGCCTCCGCATTCAGCGCATAAACATGAAACGCGTTGTCGCGTTTGGCCGAAACGACCAGCGGTCCCTCAGACGGCGATGCGCGCCTGAGTCTGTCCGTGGGCAGGCGCGGAAACCACAGCGCCAGGATGCGGCGCATACTTTGCCGCTTCGGCGTCTCGAAAAAGTCCATGGTCACAGTCCCACTGCATGAAAAAATCGGAGGTCGCGCCCTGGCGATGCCGGATCAGGCTGGCGTGCCAGCGCGGGCTGCCCCAATCGTCGTCATCGGCGCGCGACGGCGCGGTGCTGACCTGCCAGCGGGTCTGGGCGGCGCTGGGCCCGGCCTGCGCCCCCGCGCGCAGCAGGATGACGGCGATCCCCGCCTCGCCCGCCGCCAGGGCCAGCCGCCGCCCGGCCACAAGGTCCAGGCTGCGCGGCATCCCGCCAATCTCCAGCACCAGCGTCCCGACATGCGGGCAGGACAGGATGTCCGCCCCCGCCGACAGGGCCCCCGCCGCATTGGGCGCGCGCAACAGCACCAGCCCGGCCGGATGGCCGCCCAGTTCCAGCAGCCCCTGGGCCGACAGGGCGCCATATTCCAGCGCCTCATAATCCGGCCGCACCCAGAACAGCGGCCTGGTTCCCGCCGCCCGGATGGCCAGCCCGGCGGCGAACCCGCCCGCGGCCCAGTCGCCCGCGAAAACCTCGTGCAGGCCGGGCCGCAATCCACCCCCCAGGATGGCGTCAGCGGCGTCATGCCCCAGCGGCACCGGCGGACGCATATCCGGCAGGTGGTAGCGCGCCACAAAATGGCGCAATTCCGCCAATTTTTCCCGTTTGTTCATGTTATGTTCCAGTGTGACTCCGGCCCGAAAGGGAGTCAAGTAATCCCCGTCAATCTGGCCAGCCTTTCCGGGGTCGCGCATCTGTCATGTTGCGCCGCAACTGGTTGCGTGCTGAGGTATCGCGTAATTTCCGCAAGAAAATCGGGGCTCTGCGTCTTTTGTTCCGGCAAAAGCGAGGGCAGGGCATCAAAAATCAACACTGGCCGCGCGGCCCATTGGAAAAGTGCTTCACACTTTTCCGGACCGCGCTTATGGGACGCTTATGAGCTTGCCGCCGAAACAGGGCCTGTACGACCCGCGCAACGAACACGACGCCTGCGGCGTCGGTTTTGTCGCGAACATCAAGGGCACCAAGTCCCATGACATTATCGGTCAGGGGCTTCAGCTTCTCATCAACCTGGACCATCGCGGCGCGGTGGGTGCGGACCCGCTGGTCGGCGACGGCGCGGGCATCCTGATCCAGATTCCCGACCCCCTGTTCCGCGCCTGGGCGGCCGATACCGGCGTCACCCTGCCTGAGCCTGGCCGCTATGCCGTGG
>JAFIHO010000024.1 GCA_017849395.1 Hyphomicrobiales bacterium | reverse complement strand
TTCCTCGGATCGGTCGCCCTGCGCCAGCAGGCTTGCCACACGCGCTTCGGTGGAGGTCAGGCCAAACAGGTTCTGGAGAAGCGTGTCCGGCGGCACCATACGATTGGCGGGATCGATCACCAGGGCCATCATGGCGGGTGCCGCCGCGGGCAACTGGCTGAGAAGAACGATCAGATCCGGCCTGTCATCGCCTACAGGCAATCGCAGGACGGCAGGCTGATCATCACTGGCCGAGGTCTTGCCGACCGTTTGAAGCGCAGCCGACGCCTTCAGCGCGAGGCAGTCGCGCAGCACCTGTCCAAATTCCCTGACAAGGTCTCCGGCCGCGGCATTGGCGTGGACCATGCGACCATCGTCGTCCAGCAAAACGACAGCCAGCGCAAGGGAGTCCAGCATCGAATACGGATTCCCGCCTTGGGTGCCAAGAAGAGCCTTCCGCGTCAGGGCCGCCCTGTCTTCGAGACTCGACCGCATTCGCGCGACCTGCCTTAGATGCGCGGCCACCGTGGCAAGCATGATTTCATGATCGATCGGCTTGACGAGGTAATCGTCCGCTCCAGCCCTTTTTCCTGCAAGAACCTGCTCGCGTGCGACGAGGGCGGTCAGGAACAGAAATGGCACCTCGGCCAGATCGGGGCGTGTTTCGCGGACATGCGACAAGAGTTCGAGGCCGCCGACGCGCGGCATGGAGATGTCGCACAGGACAAGATCAGGCCTGATGGTTTCAAGCAGAGTCTGCGCGATCGCGCCGTCAGCAGCTTCGCTGACAGCATAGCCCGCTTCACGCAGCACCGCGACGATATCGGCGCGGAGGGCGGCCTCATCCTCGCAAACCAGAATATGGACGACCTGTCCCGACATCACGCTCCGGCTCCGGCGCGGGGTTCAGGGTTGCCTGTCCGCGACGGGCCAAGCACTCGCGGAAGCCAGATCGTGAACGTGGCGCCGCCGCCGCTGCGGTTGCCGGCGGTCAGCGTGCCACCCTGCAAGTCAACGAGGCGCCGGGCGATCCAAAGGCCAATACCGCTTCCCGGCGTCTCTTCCCGGTTCTGTCCGCGACGAAACCGGTCGAAGATATGCGGCAGGTCCGTCTCGGGTATTCCTGGCCCCCGATCCGCCACCGTGCAACCAACTCGCGTGTCGCTGATGTCAAAATTCAGCGAGATCGGCTCATCCGGCTGGCAGTATTTCAAAGCATTGTCGAGCAGGTTCATGATGACATGGGCCAGCAGAGACGGATCGCCATGCGCCATCAGCGGCGCATCCGGCAATTCGACGCAAATCCTGCGTCCGGACATGCCACGCATGAACTCATCGCATACATCATGCGCGAATACGGCAAGATCGATTTCGGCCAGTTGGATCTCGACTATTTCATTATCCAGTTGCCCGGCCATGAGAGCCGCGTCCACCAGGCGCGCCAGACGGCCCACGGTCTGCCGGATGAGGGCCCGCCGCTCCAGCAGTGCCGTCTCGTCCAAAGGCTTGCCGCCACGCACCAGCCGTTGCGCCGCGCTGTCGATAATCGCCAACGGCGTCCGGAACTGATGCGACACGACGGAAGCGAAATCCTCGTAGTATTTTGTGGTCGCGCGCATTCCCTTCAGTTCCTGTTCAAGCTGAACGGCGCGCAGTCGGGCCTCCTGCGCGCGCAACTGGGACTGCTTGCCCGAGATGATCTGCCAGCCCAGCAGGATGGTGCCGAAAATGACGCCGGCCACCGACAGGATGACCTGCGATACCGTTTGACGGTACTGGGCGAATTGCGCCGAAAGGCTTTCCCAATTGACGACCATCTGCCGGTTCGCCGCGCGATTAAGCTCTTTCCGCAGGCGTGACAGCACCTCCGTCATTTCGATGGCGATATCTTCGTCGAAGGGTTGAAGTGCGGGATCGAAGCGCTGGACAAGGGCGATCAGTTCGGCGATGGGAACGGCACTGTCGAGCGCCGCGAGATTGCGCTGCTGCGGCCCCTCGGACAACAGAGCAAGCCGACTCATCAGCAACTCATAGCGCTGCTCTGCCGTCTTGCGGGAGCTTTCGTCCCAACCGTTCAGCCGCGCAGTCGTCAGGGCGTTCCGGCTTCGGAGTGTCTCGACTTCGGCCTGCCCGATCACCCACAGCATGTTGCCCGGCGCATCCATGCGCATTGTCTCCGTAACCTGAGAGAGCTGAACCAGCGCAAGCGCAAGCAGGCCGAGGCAAACGGAGAGAACGCCCAAAGGCATGCCATAGTGCCAAAGCCGCACCCGCATCACCGGCCATATCCCTCCGGGCGCGGGGGTTCTTATGTCAAAAATACGGATACCATTCTCCCTCCACTTTCCTTCACCGGATCTCGATACGGCTCAGTTGCCATACCCAGCGATAGTCAAAACGGATGTCTTGAAGCTCGGTGTGGTCATCTCTCGGGTAAACGATCCAGATCGGCCCCTTGTCTCGCGGCGTCAGGGCCTCACCGTCCATTTCCAGCGCTGCGATGACGTCGAACCGCTCGAAATCAGACAAGGGGATCGCGATTTCGTAGTCGTTAAGGGCAATCGCCAGCATTTCCGCGCCGGTGAACTGCGCGACCGCAAGAACATCGCGCATCAGGGGCCCTTCGAAATGATGCACCCCGTCGTTCACCGAGGTGTGCGTATCGAGCGCATGCCGAGGCAAAGCTTCAAGTTCGTCGCGATCGAAGGTTATCTCTCTGCCGCTAATGGTATCCAGCACAGTCAGAAGGACATCCGCCTGCGCCAAGACAGGTGGAGCGGCGGACAGGACCACCCCGGAAACGCCAATAAAACATAGTATACTTAGAAGTACACGATGCCGCCATGCCGTAGCGAAATCAACATTCATGCCCAGCCCCCCCCCCGGATGCTGGTCACCAGCCTACCCTATTCCGCACTGAAAGGTCACACGCTTCAGCGTTGGGAAAACGGTTCAGGTTCAGAACGTCGGCATGACAACCCCCTGAACCTGCGTTTTCTCGGCAGGCAACGCCTCTCACGGGGACACAATCATCGACCGAGTGGCTGCGACAACAACCAGGTTCGTCTCCCCCCTGAACGGTGGGCGCGGACGGGAGGGACCACATCTATAACTGTGACATTGTTTGCTCACAGGTGTTCGGAGGGGCCAGATGCGAGATCATATAATGAGGCGCTGGTTCAGCTTAATTGTTGGATCGGGCCTCTGCCTTGCGACGCTGTGGACGCCAGCCCTGGCCGAGACCGTAGGCATCGAAGATGGGGTATACGACGCCTATAGCTGTGCGGCCGAAGAGAGCGATCAGAGGATCGAATTCGAGAAAGGCACCGCCACTTTCTACGGCTACGCCTGCAAATTCTCGAACCCCCGTTCGCTGGATGGCGTTGATGGAGCAGTCCTTCTTTCCGGCGATTGTAATGGTGAGGGTGATCAGTGGAGACAGGGGTTCGTGTTGCTGCAAACCAGGAATGGCGGCGTTTCCGTTCTGACTTCCGAGTGGGGCGATCACTACGAGCGATGCGAGTGAAAGCCAGTCGGTCGCTCCAGTCCTCCGATCCGAGTTGCGCACGCAGCCACCGCGGAAACATACGAAGGCATATGCCGTGCTGACACCCATTCTCCGCTCGCGCATCGACCCGCGCTTGCTTACACACCTCGAGCCGGGAGAGCAGGTTCTTTGGCAGGGTCAGCCCCAGTCGAGCAGTTTCTTCGGCCCCGGCATTGTCGCTACCGGCGTCGGGCTCATCATGGTCGGGGCACTGCTGGCGTTTGGCTTGGGCGGCCATGTCCTGACCTCGAACATGCGGCAGCTCTCGGCCATACTGAGCGTACTTGCAGGCTTGACCATCCTGATCAGGGGCTGGAGCCGTCGTGCCGAGTTGTGGACCTATGCGGTAACCGATCGGCGCCTGTTGTCGGTGTTGGGACGACGCCTGATCCGATCGGTCGAAGCACCGCAACTCGACCGGCTGGGGCTCAAGATTCACGGCAACACGGTCTACTGGGCGAGCCTCCACGAAAATCAGACACTCACCTTCGACAAATCCCTATTGCGCGGCCCCGACGGGAAGTTCATCGGATTCCACGGTCAAAGCGATCCGGAAGCCATCAAAACGATGATCGAAGCCTGGCGTCTGGCAATGTCGGATCGCGCAGCCGTCGAGGCGAAGTCCTTCGTCCGCGCCAGCGCGGCCCCCGGCAGGTCGAACGAAAAGAATGCACAAGGGACACTTGGCCCGGCGGAAGGCGCGCGCCGCGTCCTGCATCCCGGAACCGGCCTGACCATCGACGTTCCGTCGCAATGGGAGGTTCTCGTCAGCAACCGCAGGGAGGGGCCGCTGAAGTTGTTCGGCCTCACGCTGCTACCAAAGTTCATACGGGAGTCAGAGGCGATACCCTATGCCCCCGATGCCGAATGGAACAAATTGCAAGTGCACGCCGCCCCGGAAGCGGGGATGAGCCTGATCCTGTCCGGGGAATCGCTGGCGGCCACGCCGGACAGTGTTCGAAACGATCCCTGGACTGGATTGACCGGGTCCGAGATCCTTCGGATCGACGACAATCTCGATTTCGGGCCATTCACCGGTTTCGGCGCCGTCCGGGTTCTGCCGGCAGGGGCCAGGATCCGCAGCAACGAGGCCCTGTCCGCGCCCGCCATCCACCGCCAGATATGGCTGCAAGGTGCCGGGCTTTCGCTTGAGATACAGGGCTATGCACTCGAAAGTCAGGCCGATATCCAGAAAGCGATAGAGGCGATGATCGCGTCGCTCGGCATGTCGGATCGGTCTTTCTAGCCAGACCGTTCGCCGGGCAAACGAATATTCAATCCAGCGGAAAGGTGACGTCGAAAACACCGTCGATCTTGGCCGTTTCGCCCTCTCGTGTCGGGGAAGCCCGGAAGGTTCCCTTTACATGCACGGCCGTGTCGGTCTTTTCGAACAGGTCCAGCTTGACCTTGGTTTCTTCCTCACCTGCCTCCCATCTGTCCGAAAATCCTGACAGCAGGTAGTAGAACTCGGTCCCATGGGCCTCTTTGCCTTTGGGACCCCGCATGACATTGAAGCCAAGTGAAATCGCGTTCTTCGTCGCTGCCAGATCGGCCTCCTCAGGGTTGCCCCAGAGCGTGAACATGTCGACGACCTTCGCGGAATCATCATGTGAGGATTGGCTTTCGCCATCTTTTGCGGTGACGAACCAAGTCCGCTCCCCGCCCTGCCAGTTGGCGGTGATGGTTCCCAATGTATCCGCATGGGCCACACCGGCGCCCAATGCGAAAGCGGCAAATACCGTGATGATGCGTTTCATCGTCATCTCCTTGTCGTGGCGCATGTTCTCAATGCGCGCAAAGGCGTTCAGGCGCTACCCATTTCCGGTTTCGGGGCCTTGGTGCCGAATCCGGCCCAGCCCGACGCTTGCTCGCCCAGTTTCCGAAACTTGCCCGAGACACCATCCAGCCGGGCCTCCCATTCCGGATCGGGGGCCTGTCCTTCCGTAACCTTGAAGAAGCTTTGAAGCAGGCAGGCGATGGCGAACGGCTCGATCAGGGCAGCCTTGACCGCCCACGCGAACAGGAGGGCAAAAACCACCCCTCCGGCCGACCATGCCCCCGGGATAAGGTAGACCACTGCCGTGGCGGGAGCGAGCATGACCAGAAAGACGATCAGCGACAGGCCATAGACGAATAGCGTGACCCACGCCGCGTCCACAAGCATGGGGCGGGCATTTTGTCCGTAAAGGACTAGCGCCTCGCGCGCGCTTGCCCATGGATTGGCCGAGCGGTTGCGCAGGATGTGCGCGAGTATGATCTCGTCCAGCAAGCCCACTGCGACCCGAAGATATGCACGCACCACGCCCATGATGCGGTCAAGTCCGGGAATGGGCAACAGACGCATCAATCCCTGCAATAGGCCCGTAATGGCGTTCAGAACGCCCTTGATGATCAGATCCACCCCGAACAGCATCGAGGCCTCACCGAAATGGCGTTGCACGATTTCGCGCGCATAGGTGATCTGTCCTTTGCCCTGCGGCAGGGCACGCCCGTCAATCGCTTCGACCAGCACTGCGATATGACCGGCCTTGACGATATAGAGCGTATATTCGCGCAGAAGGTAGATGATGCCCGCAGTCAAAGCGAAGCCGGTGCCGCCACCCCACAACGTCGCGCTCGCCTGGAAGTCGGACTCTCCAAAACCGCCGATCCCATAGCCTATGCCCGCGCCAACGCCGGTCACCAGAACATAGGCGACTGCAATTGCGAAATAGACCGCCATCCTGAAAAGAAGAAACGGTGCCGTCTGCGCCATAAGGCCAAGAGAAGACCCAACGCTGAAATTGAACATCCTCGCCCCATCCCGACATGAAATCGTGCCCCAGAAACTATGACCATCAG
>JAFIHO010000260.1 GCA_017849395.1 Hyphomicrobiales bacterium | reverse complement strand
GGCCACATAGGATTCGCCGATCTCCGCTGAACTTGTATACGTCAATCTGATTCCGATGGTCTCCAACGGCGTTCAAAAGCGCATTTCCGAAGTTCTCAAATTCTACAAGGCTGCAGGAACAAGACCAAAGGCTGGCTTTTCTGCGAACTGGCTAGAACCTATTTCGGGCGAAACGCCTGGCACCATGCAGGTGACAATTCAAATGGCTGCAACGCCTGATGGTGTTCCTGTTGCTTCGTCGAATTTTGTAGGCCGTGTTTCCTTGACCGGGGTGCTCGCGGATAAAGAAAAGTGGTTTGCCGGAGCGCATGCGAGTGTGATCGAGGTTTTCAATGCAACGCTCATTTATGAGCCAGAAGGCATTAAATGATTTTGGGAGTTGATAGCGCCTCAGTGCCGCTGCCCCAGTATAACGAAATGGCAGTGCACCGCAGTATGGCTACCGATGCAATGATATATTGCGCGGATGATGCGCGGTTTCCCACATGGGCAGGGCTCGAACCGGTTGCATCGTGGAAAACTGCTGCAGCTAAAAACTTTGCAGCTATCGCGGCGCTTCTTGATGGATGGGACGGTCATGGAAGCGGGCGAATAAGCCGAAAGGTTATCTATCAGGGTGATCGGCTCCTGCGTGATGCATTACAATCCACGGGAGAACTTTCCGCGCCATACATCATTCCGTCTGCTGACGGCGCAATTCAGTTTGAGTGGCGTACAGCTAAGCACGAGCTGGAATTTAGGTTAGGTGAAGACCAATCGCGATCATTTTGGTTGCGCGACAGAGATACTGGGGCTGAAATTGAAGACCAAGGGGATGCGGCTACTAAGCTATTTTTCCGTTGGGCCCAGCAAGTTGCTGCGGTCAGTGGCGCTGCAGACGTACCGCCTGCTACGCAAGCGCCTGCACCCGTCTACCTTGCAGCCTGACAAACTAATTTTGCGTGAGGTTTGTTCCCCATTTCATATAACTCCGGACCCTAAAACGCGCACATTCAGGATTTCCTCGGCGGCATACTCTCCCTCCAGGGACGACGGATACGTTTCCATCGATCTAGAGCAGTTACTTCATCTCGAAGGAAAGGAAACGACTGGCCGCTTTCCGGCCTTCAGTCGAGCTGTAGGGCTGGTCGCGCACAGACTCGAGACGTTGTTGGCCAAAGAATTTCAAGCAACACACGAGCCGCTACCAGAAAATTGGTGCCATGGCGGAATCAGGGGGCAGTTCAGCCAAAGCAAGAAAAGGGATCTGGCTAACTCCTGCCATCCCGTCGTGCCAATCGATGTGGCTTCTGCCGAACGACACTGGTTGGCTATTCACGGTAAGCCCGCCTGGGACTGAGTTTTCATTCGGGCGCCATGTGAGCGCCCCAGCCAACCGAACTGTACCATCGCATTTGGAAAACTACGTCTCCCCGAGCACGGGAGAATCTTTCGCGATGAAACCGCTTGCCGGGTGTTGGCTGAGGATGGCTAGCAACACATTTACTTGTTACATCGAGCGATCAAGTAGGAAACGAAGGATGCACATGCCCCCAGCATGTAGATCGCATCTGTCTCATCGACCTCGGACTCGCCTTTATCGAGCAGCGCATGACGTATGCCTTGCTCATTTGAGGTGAAGCCGTAGAGCTTTTTGAAGCCCTCGCCCAACGCCCCGTGAATTTGGTGGTGCTTCTGCAACGCCGTGAGTGTCGGTCCTAGATCCTGCGACCCCGGTGCGATTATTTTCGCCACGGATTCGACCGCGCTGATACTTTCACGAATACTGGCCGGCGAATCTCCAGCGCCTAATGCTTGTGCGGCTGCTTTAAGATGCGCATGGGCACCACGAAATCTATCGCTTTCCGTGTCCGCCAAAGCCGACACGACGGCGCCAGTCTCTTCATCAGTCGCAATGCGAGTTATGGTGTCGCCACCGACTATAGCGTAGGCCGAGCGGCATTGTCGGAGGGCCGCTTCAAACTGGCCATCTAAACCTCCAGGCGCATTGGCGCGCCGCAGTATCCATTCGATCATACCGTAGGGTTCGTGCCACGCCCCTTGCAGCACGGTCCGACGCAGATCGAGAATTGCACTTGGCATGTAGTCATTAAATTCATCTAGAGGCCGATGAAAGCGTTCGACATGCATGGCGCGCAGTTGCGGCTGCCACCAACCGCGCACAAAATTATGCGGGCTGCTGCCCTTAATGTGATCATAGAAGATTGCCCAAATCCGCGCGCGCAACTCACTCGATATGGCTTTGGGGCGCATCTGCGAGGGTAGGGGAGAAGCACCTTCTCGTTGCTCAAATGTCAATTTGTCGGCCATCTGGCACCCAGGCGCGCACCTATGACGTACCTAGGCGCCATCGAAATGAAGTGTGCGTATTTATAACCTATTGAAAAAAATGGCTCCTCGGGTCCGGTTCGAACGGACGACCAACCGGTTAACAGCCGGTTGCTCTACCACTGAGCTACCGAGGAACGCAGGGCGGGGTGTCTAGCGCACCGTTTCGGTCAAGGCCAGAGGAATTTCATTCTTTTACCCAGGCCGTTGCCGCCGCCGCTTTTTGGTCACTCCTGCCATGCTAGACCGCGTTCAGGAGACCAGATGACTACGTCCCAGGCCAACCGGCTGCGCTTCGGCCGCTTCAACGTGACCCTGCCGGGCAAGCGCTGGCACCGCGTGGTGCTCGGCATTGCGCTGATCTGCGGCGGGTGCCTGTGGTTTCTGCCGGTTCTGGGAATCTGGATGCTGCCGCTGGGCATCCTGGTTCTGTCCGTCGATTTTCATCCGGTCCGGCGGTTTCGCCGACGATTCGATGTCTGGCGCGGAAAACGCTCCGCCCAGGGCAGGGGGCGCCGCAAAGAAAAATGAGGCCGGGTGATTAGCCCGGCCCCAAGGCGTTGGGTAATGGTGGGGTGTCTTCAAGGAAGACGGCGGGAGGATGCTCCTCCCAAGGTTAACAAACACTTAACTATGACGCGTATGGATGTAAAAAGTTCCGGGGCGGCTCCCGCGCAGTTCGCAAACATCCCAAAACACCTTAGGTTCGCCCGCATGAAAACCCGCTCCGTCCTGCTCGCTGCGCTGGCCGCCCTTGCCGCCACGCTTCCTGCCGCCGCCGCACGCCAGGACTGGGTTACCAATCACCAGCCCACCCGGTTCGAGGATATCGTTCAGATGTCGGCGTTTGCCGATGCCGACGAGGGACCCGACAGGCTCAGTCTTTATTGCGACACGTCCAACCGTTTCCGGATCATCATTTTTCCCAATCGCTATGTGTTGTCCGAAGGTGTGACCAGCATCGTGTTCAAGATCGACGACCGCAAACCGATCGTGATGCAGGCCAATGCCTTCAAGGAAAACAGCGACGACACCGATGTGGTGGTGCCCATCAACACCGACCCGGTCGAGCGGGCGATCATCGGCGCGAAAAAGGTCTCCCTGCATTATGGGCCGCCCGGCGAGCCCGCAGCGGAAGCCTCTTTCACTTTCGGCAATCTGGCGGCGGGGCAGGCGGATGTCCTGAAAGTCTGCCCTGTGGGCCGCTGACTGTAAGAGTTTTTTACAGTCCGGACGTTGTTCACTTTTAACATGTTGATTGAATTGGAATAATTATTCTGGCCCGAGCTTTGCTTGTTTTCCGTTAAGGTTAACGAGCAGGGATTCCCATGAAGCATCTGGCTCTGGCATTCGTTTTCGGTCTGGTTTGCAGCGCGCCGGTCGCGGCCGCGCCCCTCTATGACAATCTGGCTTATGGCAGCGGTACCGGCGAAGGGCTTGTGACGGCAGGTCCCCTGGCCAATTCCTTTTCCACTGATGCTTCCCCGTTCTCTTTCAGCGCGCTGAAACTGAGCCTGGGCGTCATCACCGAACAGGATGGAGGCTCCGCGACCGTGAGCCTTCTGTCCGATGCTGGCGATATGCCGGGCGCTGCCATCGCCGCGCTGGGGACCGTCCTTAACAATGATCTGACCGCCACCTTCTCGGTGGTCGCCGTATCCTTAAAAACGATCGCGCTGTCCGCCAATACGCGCTACTGGATTTCGCTGGCAGGCACCGGAAGCGCCCAGTGGGAGTATGCGTCCGCCCTGCTCGGCACGGGCGTGGGGGGCGAGTTCTGGGCGAACAATACGGGCGTATTTAGCAATGATCCGCGCAATACCCCCTATCTGATGGCGATCGGCCCGGTCGATGTTCCCGAACCTTTGACCCTGTCGCTGCTTGGCGCGGGACTGATCGGCGGCGCGGTTCTGCGCCGTGTCGCCCGGAAGGCCTGACCCCCCGATATCGTGTGCGGCAAACGGCGGCTTCGGCCGCCGTTTTCTTTTGCCTCATCCCATTTTTGAAAGGGATGGAGGCGACGCCCGGAATCGAACCGGGATACAAGGATTTGCAGTCCTCTGCGTAACCATTCCGCCACGTCGCCGCCGGGCAGGGCGGCGGCTATAGCAGATCAGGGCAAAAAAGGAAGACAGCACACCGCGTTGTCAGCCATTTGTCCGGCCCCTATAACCCCTTCGATTCCCTTGGGGCTACCGATGTCCGAATCCGCGCGCTTCAACATGATAGAAGCCCAGGTCCGCACCAATGCGGTGACCGACCCGCATGTGCTGGCGGCGCTGGGCGCGGTGGCGCGTGAGCGTTTCGTGCCGACCGCCCGTAAGGCGCTTGCCTATGCGGATGTGCCTGTGGAGATCGCGCCGGGCCGCTTCCTTCTGGATCCGCGCAGCTTCGCCAAGCTGCTGCAACTGGCGCGTGTGACCGCCGAGGACCGGGTGCTGGATGTGGGCTGCGGCACCGGCTATTCCGCTGCCGTGCTGGCTCGTATGGCCCAGCGGGTCGTGGCGCTGGAGCAGGACGCCGACCTGGTTCGAATCGCCAGCGAGCTTTTGGCAGGTGCGGAGGGCCGCATCGAGCTGACCCAGGGCGCGCTGATCGAGGGCTTTAAATCCGCCGCGCCTTACAATGTCATCTTCGTCAATGGCGCCATCGAGCACGCGCCTGAAACCCTACTGTCCCAGCGTGCCGAAGGCGGACGGCTGGTGGCGGCGATGCGGGAGAATGGCCAGTCGCGGGCGACCCTGTTCCTGAAGGGGCATGGCGGTATCGGGCGCCGTCCGGATTTCGACGCTGACGTGCCTATGTTGACAGGATTCAAGAAGGCGATGGGATTCGTCTTTTAGCCTTCCGAATCCGGCCCTTGCCGGGGCAACCTTAACTTCCTCTTTGCCTTGGTCGGGCCAGTATCCTAGGGTTTAGCGCGCTCGGAAGGCCCCGGAGTCCTTATGTCGAACCCCCAGCACGAACCGACAATGGAGGAAATTCTCGCCTCCATCCGCAAGATCATCTCCGAGGATGCTCCGGAAGCGGTCGCGCCCGCGCCGGTCGCCGCCGCTCCGGCTCCTCCGCTGCCGCCCCCGGCACCCGAGCCGGTGATGGAGGAGGACGTACTGGAACTGACCCAGGAATTCGTCGAGGCCGAACCCATCCACCCCATGCCATTGCCCGAACCGGTCCTGCCCACCCCGGAGCCGGAGCCTGACGTCGTGTTTCAGGCCGTCGAAGAGCCCGCACCGGCTTCGGAACCGGAACCAGCGCCTGCCGCCGCGCTGCATGACGGCATCTTCTCCGAGCGTACCCGCAGCGCCATGGAAGAAACCTTCGCCAAGATCCCAGACATCGCGCCGGAAGCCCCGGCCACGCCCCGTCCCGCCCCGACAGAAACATTCAAGCCGGCGCATGGTCCCACCATCGAATCGGTGTTCGAACGGGCCGTTGCGGACAGTTTCGAGCCGGTCCTGCGCAAATACCTGGCCGACAACGCCGCCGGGGTGATCGAAGGCATGAAGCCGGTCATCCGCGAATGGATGGACGAGCATTTCCCGGCCCTGCTGGAAGGCGCTGTACGGGCGGAGGCCGAGCGCGTAGCCCGGTCTCACATCAAGCGCTAATTCCCTGCTCCATGGGCCGGGCTTGACCCGGACCTGAAAAAACCGGAAAGCCCGTCCGGCGGCGCGCTCGCGTGAGCGGGAGCGCCAGAAATTCATCAGGTTTTCCATGCTCGACAAGACCTTCAACCCCGCCGAAGTGGAAGGGCGCATCTACGCCCAATGGGAAGCCTCTGGCGCGTTCAAGCCGGGCAGGGGCGGCGAGCCTTTTTCCATCGTCATACCGCCGCCCAACGTCACAGGACGGCTGCATATCGGCCACGCCCTCAACAACAGCCTGCAGGACATCCTGGCCCGCTTCGAGCGAATGCGCGGCAAGGACGTGTTGTGGCAGCCGGGCACCGACCATGCGGGCATCGCGACCCAGCTGATCGTCGAGCGTCAGCTTGCCGAGCGCCAGATGAGCCGCATCGGACTGGGACGCGAGAAGTTCCTGGCCGAAGTGTGGAAGTGGAAGGCCGAGTCGGGCGGTGCCATCGTGGAGCAGCTGCGTCGCCTGGGCGCCAGCGCCGACTGGAGCCGCGAACGCTTCACCATGGACGAGGGCCTGTCCCGCGCCGTTACCAAGGTGTTCGTGGAGCTTTACCGCCAGGGCCTGATCTACAAGGATAAGCGGCTGGTGAACTGGGACCCGCGTCTGCAGACCGCGGTGTCGGACCTTGAAGTCGAGAATATCGAACTGAAGGGCCATCTCTGGCACATCCGCTATCCGATCGAGGACAGCGACCAATTCTTGACTGTCGCGACCACGCGGCCCGAGACCATGCTGGGCGACACGGCGGTGGCGGTGCATCCCGACGATGCGCGCTATAAGCATCTGGTGGGCCGTCACGCGGTGCTGCCGCTGACGGGGCGGTTGATCCCGATCATCGCAGACGAATATTCCGATCCCGAGAAAGGCACTGGCGCGGTCAAGATCACGCCCGGCCACGACTTCAACGATTTCGATGTCGGCAAGCGCCACAATCTGCCGCTCATCAATATCCTCAACAAGGATGGCACGCTCAATGACGCGGTGCCTGCGCCCTATCGCGGCCTGACGCGCGAGGATGCGCGCAAGAAGGTTCTGGCCGATCTGGAGTCGTTAGGGCTGCTGGAAAAGGCCGAAGCCATCACGCATGCCGTGCCGCATGACGAAAAGACCAAGACGGTGGTGCTGGAACCGCTGCTGACCGAGCAGTGGTATCTCAACGTCGATCCGCTGGCGAAAACGGCGCTGGAAGCGGTCGAGACCGGCAAGACGAAATTCTATCCGGAGAACTGGTCGAACATCTATTTCGGCTGGCTGCGCAATATCCGGCCCTGGTGCATCAGCCGCCAACTCTGGTGGGGTCACCAGATTCCGGTGTGGTATGGGCCTAAGATCGACAAAGAAGGCCATTATGATATTGATTTAAGTGATCTTCCTGCCTTTCTAGCTTCGAAAGGGACCATAGAAATTGGTCCCACCACTATGAAGTTTGCTGCAGAGAGCGAAATAGAAGCGTTGAAGATTGCGGAATGGTATTACAAAAAAATACCTGTCTCATTGGCAGAGAGCGCTGGAGAAGGCGAAGAGGCGTTAAGTCAGTACGTTTCTGGAAAAAGCATTGCCGTAAAAATTTGGCGTGACGAAGATGTGCTCGACACCTGGTTCTCCTCGGCGTTGTGGCCCTTCTCGACCATGGGCTGGCCGGATGAAACGCCGGAGCTGAAGAAATTCTATCCCACCAGCGTGCTGGTCACCGGCTTCGACATCATCTTCTTCT
>JAFIHO010000259.1 GCA_017849395.1 Hyphomicrobiales bacterium | reverse complement strand
CGGGCGGGGCGGCAGGCTTGGGCGCGGGGGCGGGCGGCGGTGCGGGCTTCTTGAATTCCGGCGCCTTGAATTCGGCGGGGGCGGCGCCATTGGCGGGCGCTTCGCCTTCGGCGGCGGGACCAGCCGCGCCATCGGGACCGCCGCCATACATGGCTTCCAGGTCGATGATGTCGCGCAGCAGAACCTTGCCGTCGTTCAGTTCGTCGCGCCAAACGGTGAGCGCCTCGAAGGTCAGCGGCGACTCGCACAGCGCGCCGATCATCAGTTCGCGGCCTGCCTCGATGCGCTTGGCGATGGCGATTTCGCCTTCGCGCGACAGAAGCTCCACCGAGCCCATTTCGCGCAGATACATGCGCACCGGATCGTCGGTGCGGTCATACTGTTCGCCCGCGGCCTTGGTGGTGGCGAGCGCCTTGCCTTCGGCGACGGCGGGAGGCGGCTCGTCGGCGCCTTCCTCGGCCTCTTCGCTTTCGATGACATTGATGCCCATCTCGTTGAGCATCGACATCGTGTCTTCGATCTGCTCGGACGAAGTCTTGTCCGAGGGCAGCACCTTGTTCAGTTCATCATAGGTGACATAGCCGCGGGCCTTGGCCTTGGCGATCATCTTGCGAACGCCGACATCCGACATGTCCAGCAGGGGGCTGTCGGCGTCGCCGGGGGTCTCGTTCTCGCCGGGTTTCTTGGGCGCGATCTTGGCGCCGGGCTTGGGCGCAGGCGGCGGGACCTGGGCCTTTTTGGGCTCAGGCTTGGCAGCGGCGGCCGCCGCCTTTTTCAGCTTGGGATCTTCGGGCTTGGCGGTCTTGATCGGGGCGGCGGGCTTCACCGCCGCCTTGGGCGCGGGCTTGGCGCTTTTCTTGGTCGCGGCGGGACGGGTGGCGGCAGCCTTGGCGGCGGGCTTCCCCACGGGCTTTTTCGCAGGCTTGGCGGCCTGTTTGGCGGGCTTTTTTGAAGGGGACGCTTTGCTCACTGACGCTCGCTACCTGTAAATTTCCGGCGCCGCCCGATGGGACGGCGGGTCGGCCATTTCGCGCAAATCCCGGACGGCACGAAGGAAACGGGCTTCAGGGTCATGCTCTGGCGCCGTCTCTCCGCTGGAGTTGGGCCGCCCGGCAAACTGCGCAAGCAGATCGGCCATTCCCAGTCTGGCAAAATGGGTTTGGACCCCAGCCTTTTCAAGGCTGGAGCCGGAGGCCGCGAGGTTTAGAAGTTCGTGCCGCAGCCTGTCAAGCGAAGGGTCGAAAAGACGTAATTCCGCGAGCATTTCTGCATGGGTCAGGGCGATATCGGGGGCCTCGACCAGCAGGGCCCCCAGTTCCATCTCCTTGACCCGCCGGGCGCCCCCCTGGCGAGCCAAAAGACTGGCCCGAACGGCAGGAGACACAGCCTCAGGGGTGCCCGGCTGGGGGCGGGGACGGAATGCGCTTGTAAATTTTCCCGCGCGGCGCGGGGGACCACCATAGGTCTGGCGGGCCTGGGGCGGGGTGGGCTGGCGTTTCTTGAAACTCTCGAACACCTTCTCGTCGAAACCCCGGCGGTAATATTCCGCCACTTTTGCGTCGGTGATCTGGCTGGTCAGCTCGCGCAGGCTATGTTCCAGCCCGGCCCGGCGTTCCGGGGTGGAGAAATCCTTGCCTTCGGTCTCGCCCCGCCACAGCAGATCGAACAAGGGGAGCGCCTCGTCCAGCAGCTTCTGCATGGCATGGGCGCCGCTCTGGGCGATGAAACTGTCCGGGTCCTCGCCGGATGGCAGGAAGGCGAAGCGCAGCGAATGACCCGCCTTCAGATGGGGCAGCGCCAGATGCGCGGCGCGGTGCGCGGCCTTTTGGCCCGCGGTGTCGCCGTCGAACGCCAGGATCGGTTCGGGGGCGGTGCGCCACAGAAGCTGTAACTGGTCTTCGGTCAGCGCGGTGCCCAGCGGCGCGACGGCATGGGCGAAGCCTGCACGCACCAGCGCGATCACATCCATATAGCCTTCGGCCAGGATGATGGTGCCCGCCTTGATCGCGGCGGCCCGGGCGGTAGCGAAATTGTAGAGATTGAAACCCTTGGAAAACAGCGTGTTTTCGCTGCTGTTGATGTATTTGGGCTTGGCGTCGGCTTCCAGCGCGCGCCCGCCAAAGGCGATGATGCGGCCGCGCCCGTCACCGATGGGAAACATCACCCGATTGAAGAAAAAATCGCGCATCGGACGCCCATCCTCTGCTGGACGGGCTAGGCCCGCCGAGATCATGTCGTCCTGGGTGATGTTGTGGCTGGTAAGATGGGCAATCAGCGCATGGCCCGATGACGGCGCATAGCCGAGCCGGAACTGTTTGGCCGCCGCGCCGTCCAGGCCCCTGCCCTTGATATAATCGCGGGCCTCGCGCCCATTCGCCTCACGCAACTGTGCTTCGTAAAAGGCGGCGGCCAGTTCTACGATTTCATAGAGCGATTTTTTCTTCTGCTCCCGCGCTTCATCATCCGGCGACCATTGGGGGAGTTCGACGCCTGCTTCGCCCGCCAGCTTGCCGACCGCTTCGGGAAAGGTCAGGCCTTCTGTTTCCATCAGCCACTTGAAGGCATCGCCGCCCGCGCCGCAGCCGAAACATTTGTACAGGCGCCGCTCATTCTCGACCTTGAAGCTGGGCGATTTCTCGGCGTGGAAGGGGCAGCAGCCCCACATCACCCGGCCCTTGCGGACAAGCTTGACCCGACGGGCGACCAGGGCAACCAGATCGGTCCGCCGCCTTATCTCTTCCAGCAAGCCTTCGCCGTAGCGCATTGGGGACCGCAATTAACAGAATATAAAGCAGCCAGCCCGGAAAAATGCTCCCTTGCGCAGCCAACCGGCAGCCATCGCGATAATAGAAGTCTTCGGTACGAGGAGATACAGATCGTGCAGGCAGAGGGCGCCCGCAATCCACAGGATATCCAGGCCAGGCTGATCGAGATGGCCCGCGACCGGCTGGACATGGCTCGGTACCAGGCGGAAATCATCGAGATCGTCCGCTCCTCCGCCCGGGCCGCCTGTTCGGCGGACGGCGTCACCTTCGTGCTGCGCGACAATGGTTTCTGTCACTATGTGGAAGAAGACGCGATCTCACCCCTGTGGAAGGGGCAGAAATTCCCCATGACCCACTGCATCTCGGGCTGGGCGATGCTGAACGGCAAGACGGCGGTGGTGCCGGACATTTTTGCCGACGAACGTATTCCGCATGACGTCTATCGCAAGACCTTCGACAAAAGCCTGATCATGTCCCCCATCGGTATGAACACGCCCATGGCGGCAATGGGGGCCTATTGGCGCGACCGACGCGCCTTCACCGATTTCGAGATCGGGGCGGTGGGACAGCTTGCGGGCCATGTCAGCCAGGCGATGTCACGGGCTCTGAACGCCGCGTGATCCCGGCCGGGGCAACTGCTAGAGTGATGCGCTGTCCCTCTACCCACCGATTCCATGGAACCTCCTTTCGATTCCGCAACCGATCCGCGCTGGCGGCTGCTGGAAGTCGCCCGCGACCGCCTGGATCAGGCCCGAACCTCCGCCGAGATCATCGAGATCGTGCGCACATCGGCCCGCAATGTCTGTTCCGCTGACGGTGTAACTTTCGTGCTGCGGGAATACAGCTTCTGCCATTATGTGGAGGAGGACGCGATCAGCCCGCTGTGGAAGGGGCAGAAATTTCCCCTCACAAGCTGCATTTCCGGCTGGGCGATGCTGAACCGCAAGACGGCGGTGGTGCCCGACATCTTCGCCGATGAACGCATTCCCCATGATGTCTACCGCAAGACCTTCGTCAAAAGCCTCATCATGTCCCCAATCGGCATGACTACGGCGATGGCGGCGATGGGTGCCTATTGGCGCGACAGGCGCGCCTTTTCTCCGCGCGAGATCGGGGCAGTGGAGACGCTGGCCGGATTTGTCAGCCAGGCAATGACGCGCGTGCAGCAGATCGCGTAGTTTTGGGAGGCATGGGGGATGGACTATCCGTTCGACGACGAACCCCGCCTCGGCCTCATTACCGCCACCGCCGAAAAACTGAATGAAGCGCAGAGCCGCGCCGCAGTAATCGAGGTGGTGCGCGACGCGGCCCGCGACATCTTCCGCAGCGACGGCGTCACCCTTGTGCTGCGCGAAGGCGATTATTGCTACTACGCCGAAGAGGACGCCATCGGGCCGCTATGGAAGGGCCAGCGCTTCAAGATGGCGAGATGCATTTCCGGCTGGGCGATGGCACATGTGCAGACCGTGGCGATCGAGGATGTGTTCACCGACCCGCGCATTCCCCATGACGTATATCGCCACACCTTCGTGAAAAGTCTCATCATGACGCCGGCGGGAGACAATTCCCCCGCCGCTGCCATCGGCGCCTATTGGGCGGAACGGCGACAGTTCAGCGACGCCGACATCGCGGCGGTGAAGACGATGGGCTTCCTGGTAGGCGGGGCGTTGAAAGGATTGATCCCGTAAGCGGTGGCGGCGCGCCTGTTACGAAAGGGCCGCCTTGGTCGCGGCGCTGGCCTTGCCGAAATCCATCTGGCCCGCATAACGCTCTTTTAGCGCGGCCATCACCTTGCCCATGTCCTTGACCGAGGCCGCGCCCAGTTCCGCGATCACCGCCTTGATTGCGGCGGCGGTTTCGGTCTCGTCCATCTGTTTGGGCATGAAGGAACGGATGACCGCGATCTCCTCGCGTTCGCCCGCCGCCAGATCGGGACGGTTACCCGTGTCATAGGCGGCGGCGGATTCCTCGCGCTGCTTGATCATCTTGGCCAGCAGGGTGAGAATCTCGTCATCGCCCAGAAGATCGCGGCTGGTTTCGGTGCGCGCGGCGATGTCGCGGTCCTTCAGCGCGGCCAGCACCATGCGCAGCGTGGCCAGGCGCTTGGCGTCCTTGGCCTTCATCGCCTCTTTCATCGCATCATTAAGGGTTGCGCGCAGGGACATGAGAATCCGCCTTTTTGGAAAGGAGGAACTTAAGCGAAACAGGCCGCTTCTTCAACGCTTTGAAAACGCAGGGGAAATTTGCGCATGTTGCAGGTTGACGGAGCAGCTTCGCATCAATAGGTTCGCGCAAATTCGAGGCCCCCATGACTGATGCATCCCCTGCCCCCTCCGCCGCCGCGGAGCCAGCATTTTCGCGCGCCGGTTCCAAAGGAGGCCTGATGCTGGCGGACGGCACCTTTTTCGAAGGCACCGGCTTCGGCGCGCCGGGCAGCGCGGTGGGCGAAGTCTGCTTCAACACCGCGATGACCGGCTATCAGGAAATCCTGAGCGATCCGTCCTATGCTGGGCAGATCGTCGCCTTCACCTTTCCTCATATCGGCATTGTCGGCGCCAATGACGAGGATATCGAGACCATCACGCCCGCGGTGCGCGGGCTAATCGTGCGGGCGGATGCGGAGCACCCGTCCAATTATCGCAGCCTGATGGCGCTGGACCGCTGGCTGAAGAAGCACAATATCCCCGCCGTGGCGGGCATCGACACCCGCGCCCTGACCAGCCTGATCCGGGACAAGGGCATGCCGCATGGCGTGGTGGTCAATCTGGGCTCGTCTCCCGAGGCGGGGTCGTTCGACTGCGATGCATTGGTGCGGCAGGCGAAGGAGTTTTCCGGCCTGGAAGGTCTGGACCTGGCGAAGGACGTGTCAGCGCGCCAGACTTATAAGTGGTCGGAAACGCCCTGGGCGTGGGGCGTGGGCTATGACAAGGAAGCTAAACCGGACTGGCGCGTGACCGTCATCGACTATGGCGTGAAGCGTAACATCCTGCGCCTTTTGGCGGGGCTGGGCGCGGACATCACCGTGGTGCCCGCCAATGCCAGTGTCGAAGACGTTATGCGCCACAAGCCCGATGGCGTGCTGTTGTCCAACGGCCCGGGCGATCCGGCGGCAACGGGCGAATATGCCATTCCGACCATCAAGGGCGTGATAGAGGCAGGCGTGCCGGTGTTCGGCATCTGCCTGGGCCATCAGATGCTGGGCCTGGCGCTGGGGGCAAAAACGAAAAAGATGCCCCAGGGACATGATGGCGCGAACCATCCGGTGAAGGATTTGACCACCGGCAAGGTGGAGATCGTGTCGATGAATCACGGCTTCACGGTCGATACGGCCACCCTGCCGCCTGGGGTGAGCGAGACGCACCTGTCCCTGTTCGACGGCACCAATTGCGGCATCGCGCTGGACGGCAAGCCGGTGTTCGGCGTGCAGTATCATCCCGAGGCGTCCCCCGGCCCGATGGATTCACACTATCTGTTTGAAAGATTTGCAAAGGCGGCCAAAGCGCGCAAACAATAGCGGGCTTGGGGGCGCGAAGGTCATGCGGTTCGACCGGGTCGAAATCTATTCCGACAAGACGGGAAGTTCGGTGCTTCGGCACCCGGAGCGCAGCCTGCCGGGAATGCTGGTCGAGGGCAGCGATCTTCAGGCCATGTGCCTGGCAGCGGATTCGGTCTGCGACAAGGCGCGGGGCGTGGTGGATGCCCAGACGATGGCGGAGCTGACTGCGCTTCGAAACAATCTGTGGGGCTATCTGAACCATTATCGCGATGTTCTGATGGTGCATGGCCTGAGCCTGCCGCCCGGCAACCCGCGCTGAATTTCAGTCGAAAGCTTCGGCCCCGATTTTCGCCCTGCGGCGGCGTTGTTCGACCCGGAAGGCCTGCCAGAAAGCGTGCATGAAGATGCACCAGAACAGGATGCTCGTCACTGCAAAACGCGGGTTGGTGAAGAGCGTCACCCCTTTCTCCAAGGTCCAGATCAGCATGGCGCCGATCATCGCCCAGCGATGACCGAAATAGATGAAGACACCGAGGGCCAACATCAACACGGCCATGATTAGCACTTCGGGATCGAACCCGGCGAACAGCGCGACAAACGCCGTCATCGCGAGGCTGAACAGGATCAGAAGAACGCTTTGCCCCTTCGGCGACTGGGTAAGGGTGAGGCCGTCATAATGCGCGGCGAGCCAGTCGATCTCGTTGGGAGCGGTGCGCCACCAGAATAGCCAGTTGGCGCGCGGCGATTTTGGTTTTTCCAGCATCGCCCCCCGCAGGCTCCGGTATGGATCAGCTCTCGGACTTGCCCTCGTCCAGCGGTTGCCAGCCGTTCAGATCCGGCACCGGCGGCATCCCCACCACGTTGAAGCCCGCATCGACGAAATGCACTTCGCCGGTGACGCCGCCGCTGAGCTCGCTGAGCAGATAGAGCGCCGCGCCGCCGACATGGTCGAGCTCGACTGATTTCTTCAGCGGCGATTGCGCCTTGACCCATTTGAATACCATGCGCGCATCGCCGACTGCCGCGCCTGCCAGGGTGCGCATCGGTCCGGCCGAGATGGCGTTGACGCGGATGCGATCCTTGCCCAGATCGGCGGCGAGATAGCGCACCCTGGCTTCCAGGGCCGCCTTTGCGACACCCATCACATTGTAGCTGGGCATCACCCGCGTCGCGCCCAGATAGGACAGGGTGATGAGCGAGCCGCCCTTGGGATGCATAAGCTGCGCGGCGCGCTGGGCGACGGCAGTGAAGGAGTAGCAGGAGATATCCAGGCTGCGCAGGAAGTTGGCGCGCGACGTATCGACGTAGCGGCCCTTCAACTCCTCGCGGTCGGAGAAGGCGATGGCATGGACCAGGAAATCCAGATGGCCCCATTGCTGCTTCAGCGCGGCGAAAGCGGCATCGAGTTCGGAATCCTTTTCGACATCGGCCGGCAGCATGATCGTGCTGCCGATGCTCTCGGCCAGGGGCTTCAGGCGGCGGGCCTGGGCATCACCCTGATAGGTGAAGGCGACTTCCGCTCCATGCGCCGCCAGCATCCGCGCGATGCCCCATGCGATAGAGTGATCGTTGGCCACGCCCATCACCAGGCCGCGCTTGCCTGCCATCAGGCCGGAACGGGGTTCGGCGGCGATCTGGTTGCGGGGTATTTTCTGTTCCATACGGAGTGGTTCCAGGAAAATTGTGCAGCGGTTTTCCGTCCGGAACCGCGACCGGAAAAACTAGTGATGTTTCTGGAAAACCAGCGTGGCGTTGGTGCCGCCGAAACCGAACGAATTGGAAAGAGCGGTTTCGATATTCACGTTGTCCCTGCGCTGGCGCAGGATATTAGCGTCCGCCACCGCGGGATCGATTTCCTGGATGTTGGCGCTTTCGCAGATGAAATTGTTCCGCATCATCAGCAATGTGTAGATTGCTTCATGCACGCCCGCCGCGCCCTGGCTGTGGCCGGTGAGCGATTTGGTGGCGCTGATCGGCGGCATCTTCTCGCCGAACACGGTGCGGATGGCGTTGATTTCGGGAATATCGCCCACCGGGGTCGAGGTGGCGTGCGGATTGATATAGTCGATCGGCGCCTTCACATTCTGGATCGCCATCTGCATGCAGCGGATCGCGCCTTCGCCGGACGGCGCGACCATATCGGCGCCGTCGGAGGTTGCGCCATACCCGACCAGCTCCGCCCAGATTTTCGCGCCGCGTGCCCTGGCGTGCTCCAGTTCTTCCAGCACCAGGATGCCGCCGCCGCCGGAGATGACGAAACCATCGCGGCTCACGTCATAGGCGCGTGACGCGCTTTCGGGCGAGGCGTTGAATTTGGACGACATGGCGCCCATCGCGTCGAACAGTTCGGACAAAGTCCAGTCCAGTTCTTCGCCGCCGCCCGCGAACATCACATCCTGCTTGCCCCACTGGATCATCTCATAGGCATTGCCGATGCAGTTGGCCGAGGTCGAGCAGGCGGACGAGATGGAATAATTCACGCCCTTGGTCTTGAACCAGGTGGACAGGTTGGCGCTGCAGGTCGAGCTCATCGCCTTGGGCACCGCGAAGGGGCCGACCCGCTTGGGGCTGTTGTTCTGGCGGGTGATATCGGCCGCGCCGACGATCGCCTTGGTGCTGGGGCCGCCCGAGCCGACGATCAGGCCGGTGCGCGGGTTGGAAATGTCTTTCTCTTCCAGTCCCGCATCCGCGATGGCCTGGGTCATCGCCACCCAGCAATAGCCCGCACCGTCGCCCTGGAAACGGCGGGCGCGCCGGTCCACCACTTCGTCGAGATTAATTTTCAGGCTGCCATGTACCTGGCTGCGGAAGCCAAGCCGCACATAATCGTCGGCGGTGACGATGCCCGAACGGGCATGGCGCAGACTTTCGGTCACTTCCTCGGCGTTGTTGCCGATGGAAGACACGATGCCAAGGCCGGTAACCACGACGCGCCGCATGGGGTCTTTTACGCTCCGGTTTTAAGAGAGGCGAGACGCTTGTGCGTCACGCCGTGGCGGGGGCGGGTGCGGACTGGGCCAGCGCGGCGGCCGCGTCGGTGAACAGGCCGACGCGAAGATCCTTTGCCTCGTAGATCACCTTGCCGTCCACTTTCATCACGCCGTCGGCGATGCCCAGGATCAGTCTGCGCATGATCACGCGCTTGAATTGTACTATGTACGTTATCTTCTTGGCGTCGGGCAGAACCATCCCAGTGAATTTCACTTCGCCAACACCCAGCGCCCGGCCGCGGCCTATGCCGCCCATCCAGCCCAGGAAGAAACCAACCATCTGCCAAAGCGCGTCCAGCCCAAGACAGCCCGGCATGACGGGGTCGCCCTGGAAATGGCATTTGAAGAACCACAGGTCAGGGTTCACATCCATTTCCGCTACCACCTCGCCCTTGCCGTCAGGCCCGCCATCGGCGGTGATGGAAGTAATGCGATCGAACATCAGCATCGGGGGCAGCGGCAACTGGGCATTGCCCGGGCCGAAAAGCTCTCCGCGAGCGCAGGCCAGCAGGCCCTGATAATCGAAACTGGATTTGCGAACAGGTGTGTCCACGGTGCGGCTTCCTTAAAACCGGGGGAATCCGGCCTTTTTTTAACGCTCCTAGCGCAAATGCGGAGCCAAGGCCATCTTGAAAAGCCGTACGGCAACCGATTGTTGCTTAGAAACGTTCTAACCAGTATTCTATGCTAGTCTAACAGGGATGCGTTTGTCCCGACAGTAAGGAACCCGATGGCCCCGATCGCCAGAAAGTCTCCCCTCCAGGCCGCCAGCCAAGCCACCTACCGGCTGCGCGAGGCTGGTTTGCGCCCTACCCGCCAACGGGTGGAATTGGCGAGCCTGTTGCTGACCGGCATGGACCGGCATGTGACGGCGGAGACACTGCATGGCGAGGCTTCCGATGCGGGCATGAAAATCTCGTTGGCCACCATCTATAATACGCTGCACCAGTTCACTGCCGCCGGCCTTTTGCGCCAGGTGGTG
>JAFIHO010000001.1 GCA_017849395.1 Hyphomicrobiales bacterium | reverse complement strand
CTGGCCTTCGCCGCGGCGTTGCTGCTGGCCCGGCGCGACTTTCCCGGAAAACTGCTGCTGGACGGGCTTGTACATATGCCGCTGGTGCTGCCGCCGGTGGCGACCGGCTTTCTGCTGCTGATGCTGCTGGGCACGCGCGCCGGACTGGGCGCGTTCCTGTACAGCCATTTCGGCATTCGTTTCGTATTCAGCTGGACCGGCGCGGCGCTGGCCAGCGCAATCCTCACCTTCCCCTTCCAGGTGCGGTCCATCCGCCTGGCGCTGGAGGCGCAGGACCAGGGGCTGGACGAGGCCGCGCGCACCCTGGGCGCGGGCTGGTGGGACCGACTCTTGACCATCACCCTGCCGCTGGCGCTGCCTGGGCTGGTGGCGGGCGCGATCACGGCCTTCGCCGCCGCGCTGGGCGAATTCGGAGCGATCATCACCTTCGTCTCCAACATTCCGGGCGAGACCCGGACCCTGCCGCTGGCCATCTACACCGCGCTCCAGACGCCCGGTGGCGAGGAACAGGCCGCGCGGCTGTCGGCTCTGTCCATCGGACTGGCGCTTGTGTTCATGGTGCTGGCGCAGGCCCTGATGCGGCGCGCCCTGGCGCGCGGAGGCTGAGGATGCTGGAGGTCTTCCTGCGTCACCGGCTGGGCGGTTTCGGCCTGGAGGCCCAGTTCACCGCGCCGGGCGGCGTGACGGCCCTGTTCGGTCCCTCCGGTGCGGGCAAGAGCAGCATTGTGCGGGCGGTGGCGGGTCTGCTGCGGCCCGATGAAGGCCGCATCCTGCTGGGCGGGCGCGCCTTGCTGGATACCGCCAGCGGCCTGTTCGTGCGGCCCGAGGCGCGGCGGACCGGCCTGATGTTCCAGGATGCGCGCCTGTTCCCGCACATGACGGTGCGGGACAATCTTCTCTATGGCTGGCGCCGGGCGGCAGTGCGCGCCCGTCAGGACGAGATTGACCGGGTGATCGCGCTGCTGGGGCTGGAGAGCCTTTTGTCCCGCCTGCCGCGCGCGCTATCCGGGGGCGAGAAAAGCCGGGTGGCGCTGGGCCGCGCCTTGCTGGCGTCCCCGGATATCCTGCTGCTGGACGAGCCGCTCGCCAGCCTCGATGCCGCGCGCAAGGCGGAAATCCTGCCCTGGCTGGAAAAGCTGCGCGACGAGGCGCGGGTGCCCATTCTCTATGTCAGTCATGCGGTGGATGAGGTGGCGCGGCTGGCCGACCGGGTGGTGCTGTTGCGGCAGGGACGGGTCACCGCCCAGGGCACGGTGTTCGACATGCTGACGGGGCTGCATGCGGATCAGCCGCCGCTGGGCGCGGTTCTGGAAGTCACCGTCACGGGACGTCGCGCGGACGGGCTGGCGGAATTGGCGTTCGACGGCGGCGTGATCATTGCCGCCACGGCGCGGCCTCTGGGCGCGCGGCTGCGGCTGCGCATCGCGGCGGAGGACATACTGGTCGCGCGTCAGGCTCCGGCGCAGATCAGCGCCAACAATATTCTGCCGGTGACGGTGACCGCGCTGAGCGACCGGGGAGAACTTTGCGATGTCGAACTGGCCGCCGGCCGCGCCAGGCTGGTTGCGCGCATCACGGCGGCTTCGGCGCGGCGGCTGGAACTCGCGCCGGGCATGGCGGTCTTCGCCATCGTCAAGTCGGTGATGCTGGATCGCGGCTAGAGGTGTTGCGGAACACCAGCCGGCTGGACAGGGTGAAGTTCAGCACCATGCCCACCGCCACGCCGCATACAAGGCCCACATATTGGTTGTTCAGCGGCGGCGGCATCAGATACACGACCATGACCGACACGCTGTAATTCACAACCGCGCCGAAACTGTTGGCCGCCACGAAGGTCAGCCACTCGCGCAGGATCGCAGGCGCGCCATGGGCCCGCCGCGCGGCGAAAGTAAGGTTGCGGTTACCCAGATAGGTGCAACCCATCGCGACGAAGATCGAGATCGCGCGCGCCAGCAGGAACGGAAAGGCCAGCACTTCGGTGTTGAACGCCAGCACCAGCGTGTCGACCGTGAAGCCGACCACGCCCACCATCCCGAAACGCATGAACGGGTGCGCCAGAAGATAGCGGACGGTTCGTTGGGCCAGGGTCACGATGCGTCCAGTCCCTGCGGTCCCGGAATCGAAAGATAGGCCATGCGTTTGGCTTCCCAGCGGCCGCGCGTCACCGTGTCCAGGATCAGGCCGCAGGCCAGCATCAGAAACGCGATCAGCATCAGACTGGTTGCCAGCACCGCGGTCGGCAGGCGCGGCACAAGGCCGGTGTTGAAATATTCCGCGACGATGGGCGTGCCCAAAAGCAGCGACAGGCCCGCCAGCAGCAGGGCCAGCGTGCTGAAGAACACCATCGGCCGTTCCTCGCGCACCAGTTGCGCGATGGTCACCAGAATGCGGAAACCGTCCCGCCAGGTGTTCAGCTTGCTCACCGAACCCACGGGGCGTTCCTTGTAACGCGTGTCCATCTCGGCCAGCGGCATCATCAGCCGCACCGCATGGACCGTCAGTTCGGTCTCGATGCCGAAGCCGGTGGCGGTGAAAGGGAAGCTTTTGACGAAGCGGCGCGAGAAGACGCGATAGCCGCTCAGCATGTCGGTGATGCGCACCTGGAACAGCGACGATGTCAGGCCGGTCAGCAGCCGGTTGCCCAGCACATGGCCGGGTCGGTAGGCTGCGGCGTCGGTATGGATGCGCCGGGCGGTCAGGAGGTCCGCGCCCTGCTTGATGGTGTGAGCGACCATTTGCGGCGCGGCGGCGGCGTCATAGGTGTCGTCGCCATCGACCAGCACATAGATGTCGGCTTCGATGTCCGCGAACATGCGGCGCACCACATTGCCCTTGCCCTGGCGGGTTTCGCAGCGCACCACCGCGCCCGCCTCGGCGGCGCGGACCATGGTCTGGTCGCGGGAGTTATTGTCATAGACATACACGACCGCTTCGGGCAGCGCGGCCCGGAAGTCGCGCACCACGGCGGCTATGGCCGCCTCTTCATTGTAGCAGGGTACCAGTACCGCGATCCGGGGCTTCATCGTGTCACCGTCAGGATTTTCTTGCGAGCGGACACCATTGATAGGTGCCGATGATGTTGGTGTCGAATTGCTGGCATTCCGGCCAGCGTATCGCCAGCGCATAATCCGCCAACGCCTGCCGGGCGCGGCTCATATCGTCCCGGTCGGCGATCAGGAAAAGATCGCCGCCCGATGCCAGATGCCGTCCCACGCGGCGCTTCATTTCGCGCGTGAGCCCGCTTCCGTCGCGCGGCTGCACGAACCAGCCATCGATGCGCAGCACCGGAATGCTGGGCGGCAGGGTGGTTGCGATGAAGCCCAGCGGCGCATCGCCGGCCATTACCACCATGGTGCGGCCGGGATCGGGGATGGGCGGCAGCGCGGCTTCCACGAAGGGATCCGCCAGCGGCGCCTTCTCCAGAAAATCGCTGCGCGCGGTGACCAGAACGGCGAAACAGATCGCCGCCAGAGTGAGATAGCGCGGCCGGCGCGCCAGGGGGAACAGTCCGACCGCCGCGACGATGACCAGTCCGGCGATCATCTCCAGCCCGATGATGTAGCGGTAGATGGCGAACATGCGCAGCCACACCAGATAGCTGGCTCCCACCCAGGCGAACAGCAGCAGCGTGCCGCGCTTGTCGGTCAGAGGATCGGGACTCTCGCGCCTGAGCAGCCAGACGATTCCCGCCGCGATCACGGCGAAATAGGCGATGCAGACCCTGATGTCCTGAAAGCCCAGATCGTCCGCGATATGCCAGTCGATGGTGAAATAGATCGGGAAGAAAAGCTGCCGCCAGAAATGGGTCGGCACGAAACGCAGGTCGCGATAGGGCGCGTCCAGCGCCAGCGGCGACTGCCAGTAATTGTTGAAATAGGGAAACAGCGGATTGCCCGTCAGATGCCAGATGTAGAGCATCCAGGGCGCCGCGATGACGGCTACACCGATCGCGCCCGCCACGCCGCCCGCCGCAAGCCGGATGGCCTGCTGCTTCCAGCTTCCCCCCAACGCCACCAGCGCCGCCGCGAAGCCCACGCAGTAGGGCATCTCCGGCAGCTTCAGGCCTGTCGCCAGGCCGGTGATCAATCCCGCGATGGCGGACAGGATGGCGGCCTTCAGCGGCGGGCCGTCGCGCAGCGTGTCGCGGTTCACCACCAGGATGGCGAGGCTCGTGAACACGAACACGCTCATCACATTGTCGTAATAGGTGGTGCCGAATTCCGAGAGGGTCAGCGCCCCGAACTGGCCCAGCAGCGCCAGCGCGCCGGCGCCCAGCTTGTAGTCGTCGATCCGCAGGATCGAACGTCCCATCAGGTAGAGCGGCACCACGGTGGCGCCCTGCACCGCGCCCAACACCGCCAGCGCGAACCAGGAGGGCGCATGGGTCGCCAGCAGGTAGAAGGGAATGTCGAGAAAGGGATTGAAGTAGCTGCCCTGATGCGCGACCGCGATATCCATCGCCATGCGGCCATGGAGGAACGCATAGGGCGCGTACCAGTGGTAGTTGCGGAAGTCCCAACTTGTATCCTTGCCCAGAACCACGACAAAGGCGGCCCAGAACAGGATGGTCGCCCCCAGAAAGGCATACTCCCGGGTCGTTAATTTTTCGCGGGCGGCAGCCATTGAGGCGGGGAAACCGAAACGTTTCTGTCTGCTTCTAGCCCAGCCCGGTCCCGGAATTAAGCCGTTTCGGCGCCAGAGTTCCCGAATTCAGTCCTCGTCCGGTTCGACCGCCAGATTGCGCAGAAACTGGAGGGTACAGGCCCGCCAGGAATGGGCTTCGGCAAAGGCCCGGGGGGTGAGCCCGCGCGGATTGCGCGCGATCTGGAGCGCCCCCAGGCAGGCGGTGCGCAGGTCCGGGTCCAGCACCGCCACCGGGGCATCGCCCACCACATCGCGCGGGCCTTCCACCGGATAGGCCGCCACGGGCAGGCCGCTGGCCAGCGCCTCCAGCACCACCAGCCCGAACGTGTCGGTGCGGCTGGGAAACACGAACACATCGCTGCCCGCATAGGCGCGCGCCAGCGTCTCGCCGGTCAGGGCGCCCAGGAATTTCACCTCGGGATAGCGGCGTTCCAGCCCGGCCCGGGCGGGGCCGTCGCCCACCACCACCTTCGTGCCGGGCAGGTCCAGCGCCAGGAAGGCCTCGATATTCTTCTCCACCGCCACCCGCCCCACATAGAGCCAGATCGGGCCTTCATAGGGCAGGCGCGCGTCCGGCATGGGGCGGAAACGCTAGACATCCACGCGGCGCGACCATAACCGCAGGCGGCGCAGGCCATGGGCGCGCAGGTCGCGCTTCAGGCTTTCGGTCGCCACCATGACCGCCGTGGCGGGACGGTGAAACCAGCGCAGCCATCCCCACACCAATGCCTCGGGCACGAAGGCGAAGCGCGCATGGACATATTCGGCGAAGCGGGTGTGGAAAGCGGTGGTGAAGGCGATGCCGTGTTTCAGGCACACACGCCGCGCGGTCATGCCCAGTGGCCCCTCTGTGGCGATGTGCACCGCGTCGGGCGCGAAGTTGCGTATCTCCCGTGTCAGCGCCCGCCGGGCGAACAGCACCATGCGGATTTCCGGATAGGTCGGCAGCGGCAGGCTGGGGCGTCCCTCGGGCGTGATCATGTGTACGCGATGGCCCAGCGCAACCAGATCGTCGCGCAGGATCTGGAGCGTCCGCACCACGCCATTGACCTGGGGCGTCCAGGCGTCGGTGACGATGAGAATTTTCAGTTCCGCCGCCACGCCGGGGATCGATCCCGGCGTCAAGCGCCTGACTCTACGCGGGTATAAGCGCGGCCTTGGCGCCCTGACAGGAACCAGGAGCGGCTGCCGCAGAAGCAGCGCGTCTCTGAGGAGGGGATGCCCAGCGAAGAATCTCCATAGTCCCGCGGGCATCTTCGACAAGGGCGCTGCAGCTTTCAACCCAGTCTCCGTCGTTGAGATAAAGCACGCTTCCGATCCTGCGAATCTCGGCATGGTGGATATGGCCGCACACCACCCCGTCCACGCCGCGCCTGGCCGCCTCGCGCGCCACGACTTCCTCGAACTGCGAGATGTATTCGACCGCGTTCTTGACGGCGTGTTTCAGCCAGGCCGACAGCGACCAGTAGGGCAGGCCCAGGCGGCTGCGGACCGCCATCAGCGCATCGTTGAGACGCAGCGCCATGCCATAGGCCCAGTCGCCGGCATGGGCGAGCCATTTGGCGCAGGTGATCACGCCGTCGAAACGGTCGCCATGCAGCACCCATAACCGCTTGCCGTCGGCGGTTTCATGGATGGTTTCCTGCGCGACCTCGATGCCGCCGAACAGCCGTCCCGCATAATCGCGCGCGAACTCGTCGTGATTGCCGGGCACGAAGATCACACGCGTGCCTGCATCCACCTTGCGCAGGATTTCGGCCACCACATGATTTTGCGCCACGCTCCAGTACCAGCGGCGCAACTGCCAGCCATCGACGATGTCGCCGACCAGGTAGAGCGTTTCGCAGTCATTATGCGCCAGGAAATCCGCCAGCGCGTCGGCCTTGCAGCCGCGCGTCCCAAGATGCGTGTCGGAAATGAAGATGGTGCGGTGTTTGCGATATCGGCCTGGAATGACGGCGCGGGCCGGGGTTTGCGTTATGCGCCGCGCCGGAACACCGGCGGGAGCGTCCAGGGCAGTTTCGAACCAGCTCGTATCGGCCATCGAATGTCTCCCGCCTTGCGAATCAGTCGCTTGGGGCTTCTCGCGCGGCTGAGTAGCCATCGCGCGCGACCCTTTTGTTGCGCGGGCAAGACGGGTGCATGAATCTTCGCGGTGGAGCCTGCTCGAATATTGCATCGCAACAGTGCTGAAAGAGGGTGCAAATGAGGAAAAATCAGGCAGAGCTTTTGAAGATTTTTCCAGTGTTTCTGCGGAAAAATGAAATTGAAGAAATTCTAATTTTGCACTTGCACCCAAACCGCCATTTCTTCATATTGTTGCAGCGCGGTATCGCGATCCTTGATTGCGAGGCCGCCGCCCTTCCTGGGCGTTTCCTCCCTGAACTTGGCCGCTCCTCGGAGCGGCCATTTTTTTTGCTCCGGCGCGGGTCTTTTGGGCCTTGGGTTCGTCGCGCGTGCTCACGGGCTAACGCCCGCTGCGCGCGACGCTCCTGCCCAAGTCCCAAAATCCCTCGCGCGGGAACGTGCTTTTGGCGGGACGGCCAAAATTCCTCGCGAAAAATAGAGCCGGGTGAGGACTATTCGGCGGCTTCTGAAATGGAGCTGGGGCGCAGGAGTGACGGCGACAGGCGCGTCAGTCTGGTCAGCGCGCGGGTGATGCGCATCTTCACGGACTCGAAGCCCGGTTTCTTGGCGATCTTTTCTTCGTCCAGATACAGACCGCGATTGATCTCGATCTGCAGCGCATGGATGCCGTCGCCGGTGCGGCCATACTGGACTGTGGTGTGGCCGCCCGCGTAAGGCGTGTTGCGCGCCACGCCGAAACCGTTGGCGGTAAAGGCTTCCTCTGCCGCCGCCGTCAGGACCGGCGCGGCCGATGCGCCATAGCGGTCGCCCAGCACGATATCCGGCGCGCCCAGCGCCGAGGGCATGGAGTGGCAATCGATCAGCGCCGCAACGCCAAAGCGTGCATGCGTTTCCTCGATCAGATTGGCCAGCGCGTCGTGATAGGGCTGGTAGAGGCGCGTCAGCCTTTCATCGGCTTCCAGCGGTTTCAGCTTGTCGCGATAGATTTCCGCGCCATCGCGCACGATGCGCGGAATGACGCCAAGTCCCGCCGATACGCGTGGGGACGGCGCGTCGACCGGCACCGACAGGCGGCCGCCGAACATGCCCGCATCCAGTTCGGTGATGCCGCGATTGGCGTCCAGATAGGCGCGCGGGAATTCCGCCGCTAGCAGCGGCGCGCCCTGTTCCAGCGCGCCGGAAAACAGCTCATCGACAAAAGCGTCTTCCGACCGCCGCAGCATGGTGGCATCCAGGCGGCTCCGCTCCAGCAGGCTGTCGGGATAGCAACGGCCGGAATGGGGCGAGGCGAACAGGAACGGCACCGTCCATTCCGCAGGCCTCATCAGACGGTAGGGCCGCGCAAACAGCCGCGCCAGCGCGGTGTCGTTTGCGGCGTCATCTTCCGGTGGGGAGGGGGGGCGCGGCATGGTTGCGAATCAATCCTGACAATAAGGAACCATCAAGGCAGGCCCGCCGCAAGCGGCGCCTTGTCCCGTGTCGTTAACCGCCGTTTACGCCTTGCCGGTTATACGCTTTTATGGGCGTGGGTAGGTCGGGCGGCGATGGCGCATATCCTTCTGGCGGAAGACGATGAATCCCTGCGGAAATTCCTGGCCGCGGCGCTGGTGCGCGCGGGCCATGCCGTTACCGATTTCGGTGACGGATCGGACGCTTACGAGTGCCTGAAGGGTTTCACCTTCGATCTGTTGCTGACCGATATCGTGATGCCCGGCATGGACGGCATCGAACTGGCCAAACGCGCGGCGGAACTCAACGCCACGCTGAAGATCATGTTCATCACCGGCTTTGCCGCCGTGGCGCTGCACCCGTCTTCGGGCGCGCCCAAGCAGGCCAAGGTTCTTTCCAAGCCGTTCCATCTGCGCGAGATCGTCGCCGAGGTGGAGCGGATGATGGCCGCCTGAATCTGGGCGATCTCAATCGCGTCCAGCGATACGATGCCGCCTTATCCCATCCTGGCGCGGCGGATCGGCGCGCTGGACAAGGGGCGGCCGGGCACCAGCCATGTCGTTGCCAGGGTCTTTTTCCAGCTGAACGGCCGTTGAGGGGACAAAAGAGCCTCTACCCGGAGCCGCCTCAGGGGCGGTTCCGTTGGCGGCCATCTCCGCTTGCCCCCCGCGGACCCCGACGCTATAGAGACCGCCCCGGCATGACGGTTCGGGCGCGTAGCTCAGCGGGAGAGCACTACCTTGACATGGTAGGGGTCACAGGTTCGATCCCTGTCGCGCCCACCATCTCCAAACCGATGATCGGCAAGGAGGTTTTCCTCCACTTTTCATTCCAGACCGCGCCGCCTCCAGCACCATTTGGAAGTATCTTGGAAGTTTCCGGCCGCAGGGGATTACAGTCCCGGTGCGTCGCCCTCCGCGCTTTGCGTCCCGATCGGAGGTGCGAACGCTTCGTCTGGCTCATTATTTTTCGCGCGCTGAGGACGTTTAGAATGACATCTTTGCCCACAGTTCGCCAAATCCGGTACTTCCTAGCGCT
>JAFIHO010000258.1 GCA_017849395.1 Hyphomicrobiales bacterium | reverse complement strand
CTCCTCCCGCGGCGGTGGTGGCCGCCATGCGCGAATTCGGGCGCTTTATGAGTGCATCTTGGGCAAGAAGGGCGAGGAAGCAACAGGCCTGGACATGCGCGGGCCGGGCCCATCGGCCTGCGGAAGCGCTGGCAAATCCCCTTCCGGCCATCCATGGCGGTTATATGGCGGCCAAGTCCTAGAAATTTTATTTCCCACGCATCCTGCCTAACAATTCATCTGCCGAGACAGGTGACCAGAAAAAGGGCCGCATCGCGATAATCTGTTTGCCGGTGCCGCATCCAGAGCACGGCAGGCACCGGGCCTTGATTTCGAGGGCTCCTAAAGCACCCCGGCGGCCGACATTTATGAGTGGCTCGATGGCACGCTGAACTTCCGCATGATGCGCCCCATTTTCTGAGGAATTATACAAACATCGGTGTTGACCAGCCCTTCGATACCGTCGGCCAGAACCTCGGCGATGGCCCGCCCAACTGGCGCTATCGCTTTACCGCCACATACAACGAGGATCCCTGGGCCGTGTCGTTCACGGGTCGTGGCATATCCAGCGGCGCGGGCTGTCCGCGTTCGACAACCGTGAACCAGACGATCAACACTAATCATATCGATGGCGCGATCTATTTCGACATGAACCTGACGTTCAATTTCGAAGCTTTTGGTTCGGACAGCCAAGCCTACCGTGCGGTTCAGAACATCGCCAATTCCGACCCTGGCATTGTGGCTTACGGGCCCGCCGGCGTCGCCTATGGCAATCCGTCCACGAACCAGCAGGATTATGACATCCTTGGCCGGTTTTACCGCGCAGGTATCCGCTTCAAGTTCGAGTAGGAAGATGTCCGGCCTGCGCTGGGCGGCGCTCGGTGTGCCGCCAAATCTTTCAGCGCCAGTTCGGCCGCACGTTCGCCCGCGCCCATCGCCAGGGTCCAGCCCAGCATTCCGTGACCGACATTCAGCACCACGCGCTCGCGCGGACGGCTGACGACCGGCACGGAATCCGGGCTCATGGGCCGCAGGCCCGCCCAACTGCTGTCCAGGGCGTCATAATCAACAGCCTCCGGAAGTGAATCGCGTGCGGCGTGCACCAGCTTTGCGAGCCGTGTGGGGACGACATCGGTGCTCCAGTTGCCCATCTCCGCCACGCCCGCAACCCGCATCCGCCCCGACAGGTTGCAGAACACCAATTTGCGGGCCGTATCGGTGATGCTGATGGCGGGCGGTTCCTTGCCCGGCGCCGCCGTGAAGGAATAGCCCTTCAAAGGCTGAATAGGCGTATCCAGTCCCAGCGGCCGCAGGAAACGGGGCGCATCGACCCCCGCCGTCACGAGCGCCACCCGTCCGCGCAGATATTCATTCCGCGTGCCCCGCACAATGACACCGTTCCCGTCGAATCGCAGGCCGTCAGCCTCTACGCCGAACAGGGTCCGCACGCCATATTCGCGCGTGAGAAGTGCCGTCATCTCCCGGCAAAAAAGAAACGGATCACCGACTTCGTCTTCCGGCGAATAGACCACGCCTTCCAGGCCGCGCGCACCTTCCAGCGCGGGCTCCAGCGCGCATGCTTCCCGTGCACCCAGTATATGCTGGAACGCGCCATGAGCCCGTTTCAGTTCGACGACCGCGCGCGCCGCATCCAGTGCTTCGCCGCTGAAATAGAGATGCATCTTGCCTGCCACAGTATGACCGAAGGCGATGGCATGGCGCTCCAGAAACGCGTGCATGGCGCGGCGCGATTCCAGCGCCAGCTTCAGGATCGCTACGGTGCCGTCGCGCTGGCTGTCCGCGGAACAGGCGCGGATGAATTTCAATCCCCAGGATATCAGACCTGGATCGATCGACCATTTCACGCGGAACAGCGGATCGGCCCCGAAAGCTAGACCAGGCAGTTTGCGCAGCATGGCAGGGCTGCCCAGCGTATCGGAATAGGCGTAGCTGAGTTGTGCGCCATTGGCGAAGGATGCGCCGCGCGCGGGGCCCTGGGCCCGGTCGATCAGCACAACGCTGACACCGCGCCGCGCCAGCGCGTAGGCGGTGGCGATGCCTGCCACGCCCGCGCCCAACACGATTGCATCTGCCTGTTCGCTCACGTTCATGCACCAGCCTTAGCCAGCGTTTACGCCCGGTTAAAGCAGCGATCCTTTGGCACGCTATAGATGATGGCTATTGCTAACAGTGCCTACGCGGCATGTGCCGCACCGGCCTGCGGTTGATGCAGGATGTCGGAAAGGGCCGATATAAACGCACCCGCCATGCGCGATGGCGGACGGTCGGCAAGGTAAATCGCGTGCACGCCAAAGGAGACGGCGGGAAGCAGCGGACGGAAATCCAGTTCCGGGGTCAGACAGGCGCGCGCAGTATATTCATCAATCACCGCGACGCCCGCGCCCGCGCGCACCAGACCGGCGGCAACATAGAATGTGCGCACCGAGATGCGTTCTTTCAGATCCAGTTCCAGTCCCACCGTCTCGCTGGAGAACAGATTGCCCACCGGCCCGCTATTGGCCAGGGTGATGAAGTTGCTGCCCCGAAGGCTCGACAGGCTCATGCGCGACGGCGGATCGGGCATCATGTCCCGGCGGAACAGCGCGACCAATTCGCCGCGTCCGATCTCCATGCTTTCCAGGCGCGGATGGGCGGGCGCGTCATAGCCGACAGCCAGGTCGCTGTCGCGCTCGCTCAAGGAACGCACGATGTCGTCATGGTGCAGGGTCTGCACATCAACGCTGGCGGTGGGATAGGTCTGGATGAGACGCGCCACCGCTTCGGGCGCGGCGGAAAGACCGAGCGCGGGCAGTACGGCCAGGCGCAGATAGCCCGTGATGCCGCCTTTCAGGTTCTTCGCGGTCTTCTGGATCGATAGCATGCGACCATGGAGGTCGTTGATTTCGCGGAACAGCACATGTGCCTCGTCGGTCGGCACCAGCCGGCCGCGCACCCGTCGGAACAGCGCAAAGCCCAGCTTGCTTTCGGCATGGGCCAGCACCTTGCTGACCGAGGGTTGGGAAACATTCAGCGTTTTGGCGGCGCTGATAACCGAGCCGTTCAAGTAAACGGCATGAAAAACTTCGATATGCCGCAAGTTCATGGCTTCGCCTCTACTTTTCGTATGAGCGCCGCCGTCCCCAGGATACCCGGTCGGGCCGGGCTTGTTGTCTGCGTATTAGGACATTGCGCCGGGCGTTTGACCAGAGGCTTCGCGTCAGGTTTCTGAACCGACGAGGTGAAAGACACTGTACGGCGATGGCGGGCAGGCCCCGGCACATCGAGCCTGCCCGCAAATGCGCCGCTTTGCCGTATGCGTTGACCTTCATGGTGGCGCGGGCGGCTTGAAGGGGCAAGCCTGTTAGATTATCGCAGGCAATTCCAGTGTCTATTTCGCCCATGGGCCGTCTTTGCGGCCGCCGCGATCCCGGATGGTGAGACTTGCGTTCGCCTGGTGAAATTCCGAACGGCATGACGCATCGTCTGGCGGTGATGGACGACCGTCCGGCGCTGGAGCAGCTGATGCAGTCCGCCATCCGCGATCTGCTGCCGCAATTCCTGACGCCTGCCGAAGTCGAAGCCTCCTTCGCGGTGATGGGGCTGGACAGCCAGCTCATCGCCGACGGCACCTATTTCGTAATCGAGAGCGATGGCGCATTGGCGGGTTGCGGCGGCTGGAGCCGCCGCGCCACCCTGTTCGGCGGCAACCATACGGCCGGCCGCGATGCCCGGCTGCTCGATCCCGCGACGGAAGCGGCGCGCATCCGCGCCATGTACACCCATCCCGATTTCACCCGGCGCGGCGTGGGACGCGCCATCCTGGCGCTGTGCGAGGATGCGGCGCGGGCCGAAGGCTTCGCACGCGCCGAAATGGGCGCGACCTTGGGCGGCAAGCCGCTCTATGAGGCCTGCGGCTATGCCCCAATCGAACTCCTGATGGTGGATACGCCAATGGGCGTGCAGGTGCCGATCCTGCGGATGGGCAAGGCGCTGTAGCGCCTGCCCATTTGAACCACAAAATTCGATACCCCCTCCCCCCCTGTTCCTTGCCATCCATCTGCCTCCATGTCCGGCGGCATTATGGGACGCAGGGCGTTCGAACGGGAGCTGGTGTGGACAGGCTTTCGCGCGCGAACGGCCGCAAGTCGCGGACGGGATTGGCGGAAATAAATTCTGCGGCTGGTGGATAGGCGCTTGCAGTGTAAACGCTTCGAACCGGAAGGCTACCGCATCGCCTTCACATCGGCGGGGGGCACCTTGCCGCGATAATGGTTGCCGAAGCGGGGGCGGGTGTAATTCACCACATTGGCGATCTGTTCGTCGGTGAAATAGTTGCCGAAGCCGGGCATGGCTTTCTGGCCTTTGAGCACGATGGCGACGGGATAGGCGGCGATCTCCAGATTCCTGTCGCGCGCCAGCGCGGGATAGGCGCCCGCGCCCGATGCGCCGCGCGCGTCCGGCATATGGCAGCCCTGGCAGACGCCGTTATAGATCTCCGCACCCGCCTGCTGCTCGAACGGATTGCGCGGTTCCGGCGCGGGCGCGGCGGTGTCGGCGCGGGCGGGCGGGGCGAGCGCGGCCAGAAGGATGGCAATGGAAAGGCGCGGCGCGATGCCGTTAGCGATTTTTATCATGCGTTCATCACCCGCTTGTGCAGCCGTTCGACCGCATCCAGCGCCGAGGTGACGGAGCCTTCCTGCCAGGCCGCCAGGCGCGAGGCATGTTCGCCCGCCAGGATGATGCGGCCGTCCAGCGCGCACAGATTGTTGTAATGCTGTTCTCGGCCTTCATCGCTCCATTCGCCCGCGCAGCCCAGCGCCCAGGGCACGCGATGCCAGGCGACCGCCACGCCGCATTCATATTCCGCGCGATATTGCGGATGAATCCGCGCGCCGCATTCTAGCGCATCCTCGATGCGCTGTTCAGGGGAGCGGGCGGCAGCAATGAAGGCTTCCCTCCCGAAGGTGTAGGCGCCCAGCAGCACGCCCTTGCCCTTGGAGAAATAGTCCCACATCGGATAGCCGATCACGCGGTTGGACTGGTTGGTATAGGTGTGGCCGCCATAGATGCACTCATCCTCCTCCCAGAAGCGGCGCTTGAACTGCAATCCCACTTTCAGCGAGGCCATATAAGGCAGATGGTCGATGGCCGCGCGCATCGGCCCGCCGACATTCATGGGAATCTGACTGAGGATGGAGGCAGGGATCGTGCAGACGCACCAGTCGGCCGTGGCGGTGCGCCGTTCGCCGCCGCTGCGGGAATCGACATAGGCGACGGTGACGCCGCCCGCATCCTGATGAATGTCGATCACCTTAGCATTGTACTGGATCAGGGGCTCCAGCGCCTTGCCGAATGCCTTGCCGATCTGGCCCATGCCGCCCTTGGGCTGGAAGATCGAACTCTGCATGTCGTAACTGTGGCCCGCGCCGATGGCGGCCCACAGGCCGGAGCGCAGCATGTCGCTCATCGCACGCGGTTCCGACGGGGCCGGTTCCGGATCGAGCCCGCCGCCGGGATCGATGTCATAGCCGCGCCGTTCGGCGCTGATGAGATTTTTCCCGTATTCGTAATTGGCGTCCAGCGCGCCCCAATCCTTCAGCGCCGTCAGCAGGAGTTCGCGGTCTTCCTTGCTCAGTGTCTGGTCCAGCGCGTTCTGCCTTGTGCATTTGGCGAGAAGCTCCGCGACATGGCCGTGGAAATCGGCCTGCACCTCGCGATAGCGGACCGGCTTGCCGCCGAACATCTTCGTCGAATGGACATAGGCGTTGTAATTGACCTGGGTGAAGGGTTCGAGCGCCACATTCAGCCGGTTGACGTAATGCAGGATGCCCTGATGGTGATAGGGAATGCGCCAGGGGCCGGGATTGATGTACTGGCCGGGATCGAAGCGCACCGTCTGTGTCGCGCCACCCAGTTCGGTATAGACATCGCCACCATAAAGCGACCAGTTCCGTCCGCCGGGCCGGTTGTTATATTCCAGCACCTGCACGCGATAACCGGCGTCGCGCAATTCCATCGCCGCGACCATGCCCGCGATGCCGGCGCCCAGCACCAGCACCGATGTGCCGGGCGGCGGCGCGGATAGTTTGATCGGGCCATTGAAGGGGGATTCCGCTGCGTGTCCCAGCACGGTCATGGCGTGATACATGGCGGCGCTGCCCGCCACGGTGCCGATCATCTGAAAGAGGGAGCGGCGGCTGGGCGTTTGGGCGGGGTCACTCATGGCGTCTTCCATGCCTGTTCAGGGCCCGCGCGAAGGAGCCTTCCAAGTCCGGTTCCCTGAGAATTCCCCCATCGCGCCGCTGGCGGGCGCCTTGCGCTTCTTGCGCCTGATCGCCGGAAATCTAGCACGCGGCCGTGCCACGGCAAGCCGGTGCGTTTGCATTCTGCCGGGGTTGACCTAGCATTCCCCAAACGGCGTAAAGCCGGGATCAGGGGGATGCGATGAGACTGGCCTTTGCCGCCCGGGCGGCGTTTCTTCTTTCCGTTGTGGAGCGTGGGCCGCTGGCCGCGCAGGAAGCATCCTGCGCTTCTGTGATGGGCCTCAGCTTTGTCTGCGGCGTGCAGAAGCCGGAAGATTTGGTGCAGATTCCCGGCACGAAATGGATACTTGCCAGCGGAATGACCGAAGGCGGCGGTCTCAATATCATCGATTCCGATGCCAAGACGGTGCGCGCCTTCTATACCGGCGCGGCGGGGCAGATACGGCAGGACAAGAAACGTTATCCCGACTGTCCCGCGCCGCCGGATGTGGCGCGGCTCAATACGCATGGCCTGGGCCTGCGCGCCAAAGGCGGCGGCCTCTACACGCTGTACGCGGTCAGCCATGGCGCACTGGAAAGCATTCTTGTGTTCGCGCTGGATGCGCGGGCAAGTCAGCCGACGCTCAGCTTCAGCGGCTGTGTGCCGATGCCCGCGGGTCATGCCGCCAATTCGGTGGCGGGCTATTCCGACGGCACGATCATCGCCACGGTGCCGGTGCGGCCCGGCTTTACCGGCGCGGATTTCATGAGCGGCGGAAAAGCGACGGGCGCGGTGTTCGAATGGAAGCCGGGCACGCCGGGCTTCCGCCTGCTGGCGGGCACCGAATTGCCGGGCGACAATGGGCTGGAGATTTCGAAGGACGAGAAGGAATTCTATATCGCGCTTTCGGGCACCCAGTCGGTGGCGGTCTTTGCCCGCGCCGATACGTCCCGGCCGCTGCGCCAGGCGCGCACGCCCTGGTACAATCTGGACAATATCCATTGGAGCGGCGACCGGCTGATCGCGGCGGGCATGATGTATGACGAGCCCGCCTGTGGCGGCACCCGCAAGCAGATCATCGACAGCAAGGGCGACCTTGCCTGTCACCGCGGCTGGGTGGCGGGGCAGCTCGATCCCGTGGCGATGACCTGGACGATCCTGGGTTATGGCGAGCCCAATCCGTCCTTCGGCGGCATCGCCACCGCGCTGGTGGTGGGCGACACGCTGTGGCTCAGTTCTTATCAGGCCGACCGCGCGGCGTATCGTGCACTGCCGCGCCCGCGCTGAGGGAGATGCAGATGACGCTGAACCGCCGCGATTTCGTGATTGCCTCGGCCACAGGCGGTGCGGTGATGGGCGCCGCGCCACAACCCGCGCCCGGGCAACCCGCGAAGAAGCCGCTCAAGGCTCGGATGGGCCATCAGATGCAGGGTGTGCTGACGGATCAATCCGCTGCCTGGCTGGCGCGGTTCGGGGTGGATGGCGTCGGCTGTACCGCCACCATGGCCGATCCCAGACGGGTATATGCCACCGTGGATGAACTGAAGCGCGCGCGGGAGATGGCGGAGCGGCACAAGCTGACCCTGGATATCGCGGAATGCGCGCTGCCGACCCTGAATGTCGATCAGCAGGAACATCCCGCGATCAATCTGGGTGACGGTGCACAGCGAGACCGCGACATCGAGGGATTCCAGATGCACATCCGCAATGTCTCGGCGGCGGGCATTCCCTGCATCAAATATGCGCTGAACCTGTTGGGCGCGATGCGTACAAGCTATGCGGTGCCGGGGCGTGGCGATGCGCTGCAATCGGGCTGGCGGCTGAAGGATGCGCCGGATCTGCCGCCAACGCGGGCGGGGATGGTGGATGCGGATACGTTCTGGGAGCGCATCATCTATTTCCTCGACCGCGTGGTGCCTGTGGCGGCGGAATACAAGGTCAAGCTGGCCTGCCATCCGCATGATCCGGGCGTGCCGCCCTCGGGCTATCGCGGCATCCAGCGCGTGATGGGCACGGTGGAGGGCATGAAGCGGTTCGTCGCCATCCGCGAGAATCCCTATCACGGGCTGAATTTCTGCCAGGGCACCGTGTCGGAGATGTTGCAGAACCCCGGCAAGGAGGTGTTCGACGTGATCCGCTATTTCGGGGAGCGGGGTAAAATCTTCAATGTGCATTTCCGCAATATCCGCGGCCGCCGCGACGATTTCGTGGAGACCTTTCCCGACGAAGGCGATGTCGATTTCGTGACGGCGCTGAAGGTCTATCGCGAGGTCGGCTATGACGGGTTGCTCATGCCCGACCATGCGGCGCAGGTGAAGGGTGATCCGAAGGGGCATATGGAGAATTTCGCGTTTGCCTTCGGCCATATCCGCGGTCTTTTGCAGGCCGAGGCGCATAGCGCCTGATGCAGCGCAGCACCGGACGCTGTTCCGTATTCCGGAACAGTCGGTTCGGATTGGGGCTTTTCATTACGGGATTTTAATTGCACCCTTGGGGCGGAAAGACCGGCCTCGCCGCGATCGACCGCAAAACACGAACCCCAGGGGGAATGCATGAAGACCAAACATCTTGTGATGTCGGCCACGGCGGCCGCGTTGCTGGCCTGCCTGCCCGTTAGCGCACAGCAGCAGCCCGCTGCGCCGGCCTTTGCGCCGGGTGCGCAGCCCGCGATGCCGGCCAAGGCCACCCGCACCGGCAAGCGCATCAACCGCGTCATCGACATGTGGCTGAAGGGCCAGCCGGTCTATTACGCGCAGCTTGAGGCGGGCGGCTATGAAGAGGGCAAGCGCCTGGCCACCACCAAGGCCGACTATATCACCTATGAAATGGAACATGGCGCGCTGGACTTCCACCAGCTGCGCGAGTTCATGCGCGGCCTGAAGGAAGTCGGCACCCGCACAGGCCATTCCACGGTGCCCGTCATCGTGACCCTGCCGATCCAGGGCACGCTCGATGCGGTGCGCGGCAATACCTGGATGATCCAGCAGACGCTGGCCGCCGGCGTGCACGGCATTCTTCTGTGCAATGCCGAAAGCCCCGAAGCGGTGAAGATCATGATCGAGGCGGCGCGCTATCCCTTCGCGCCGGTGGTGCCGGGACTGGCCCAGGGGACGCGCGGCAATGGCAGCCAGAGCTATCCCTCGAAGATCTGGGGCGTCTCGCCCAACGAATACATGAAACTGGCTGAGCCCTGGCCGCTCAATCCCGATGGCGAGTTGCTGTTCGGCGTGAAGATCGAGAATCCGCGCGCCGACGCCAATGTGGAATCCACCGTGCGGGTGCCCGGCGTGTCCTTTGCGGAATGGGGTCCGGGCGATCACAGCTTCTATCTGGTCGGTGCGCCCGGCGCGTCGGGCATCGAGCAGAGCCCGGCCATGGTGGCGGTGCGCGCCCGCGTGCTGGCCGCGACCAAGGCGGCGAACATCAAATTCCTCAATTCCTGCAACGAGCAGAATGTGATCGACCAGTTGAAGGACGGCGTGATGATCTGCACCGGCGGCGACAGTCCGGCTGCGGACAAGGGCCGGGCCTATACCAAGCGCACCGACCCATACTGAGGGTTGTGGCGCGCCGCGCCGTTTCCTATCGGAAATAGCGAAATGCCGCCCGCAAGGGCGGCATTTTTCTTTTGCCCCGGAGTTGCTACGACTGCGCGTCCCAGGGGATCAGGCGTGGCCAGGAAAAGCAGCCGCCGCAGCGGCAATGTCGTTACGATTCACGATGTCGCGCGCCATGCCGGGGTCTCGCCCATGACCGTGTCGCGCGTGGTCAATGGCGAGCCCAATGTGCGCGAGGTGACCCGCGCCCTGGTCGCCGCTGCGATCAAGGCGCTGCGCTAGTCGCCGAAGCAGGCGGCGCGCAGCCTGGCGGGCGCCAATGCGGTGCATGTGGGGCTGCTCTACAGCAATCCCAGCGCCGCCTATCTGAGCGAATTCCTGGTCGGCAGTCTGGAGCAGAGCAGCCTGTCCGGCTGCCAGCTTGTGATCGAGAAATGCGATGGCGGGGAGAGCGAGCGCGACGCGGTGCAGCGCCTTGCCGCGGGCGGTATCGACGGCATCGTCCTGCCGCCGCCGCTGTGCGATTCCGAGGAAACACTGACGGCGGTGGCCGAAGCGGGGCTGCCGGCCGTGGTGGTGGCGACGGGACGGCCCGGCATGGGCCTGTCCGCCGTCAGCATCAACGACTTCGAGGCAGCGCGCGCGATGACGCGCCATCTGCTCGCCCTGGGTCATACCCGCATCGCCTTCATCAATGGCCATCCCAACCAGACCGCCAGCGAACAGCGGTTTCGCGGCTATGTCGTCGGCATGACCGAGGTGGGCCTTGCGGTCGGCACCGAGCAGGTCGCGCAGGGCTATTTCACCTACCGCTCCGGGCTGGAAGCGGCGGAAAGCCTGTTGAAGAGCCGCTGGAAACCCACCGCCATCTTCGCCAGCAATGACGACATGGCCGCCGCCGCCGAGGCGGTGGCGCATCGCATGGGTCTGGATGTTCCGTCCGAACTTTCCATCGCGGGGTTCGACGACACGCCCATCGCCACCACGGTCTGGCCCGAACTGACCACGGTGCGCCAGCCTGTCTCCGTGATGGCGCGGGAATCGATCACGCTGCTGCTGGACCAGATCCGCCGCAAGCGCAGCGGCGCGCCGCCCCAGACGGTGCAGCGGTTGCTGGATTTCAGCCTGATCGAGCGCGGCTCTACTGCGCCGCATAAAGCCAAACCGCAGCCGCGCAATCGCGCATCGAAAGCCAGGCGCGCCTGAAGGCCCGTCAGGGCAATGTCTTCAGCCAGTCCGCGAAGGGCTGCTTCCAGAATTTCGCCATGCCGGTGGTGCCATGGCCGCGCGTGTCCGTGCCGGCCGGGATCAGATACAGCTTCGCCTTCTTCATCGAGGCAAGCGCGCGGCGCGTCGCGCCGGTTTCGTCGGGATTGCGCTCATCATCCGCCGAATTGATCGCCAGCACAGAAGCGGTGATGCGGGATAGGCCGGGCGCGGGGTCATAGTCGCGCGCGGCGTCGAAGGCATAAATCGTATCATTCGCATCGCCGCCGCGCGCGGCCAGCCGCGCCTCGACCATCCTGTCCGCTGCTGCGCGCGTCGGGGCCTGTTGCTGGAGGGCGAGCGTGCCGCCGCTGGTCGCCAGTCCGAAGAATGCGTTGGCGATGGCAAGCGATGGCGGCTGCGCGTCATAATCGCCGCCTTTCCAGGCGGGATCGCGCTTGATGGTCTCGATCAACATGCGCCGCAGCATCCAGTTGCGCGCCGACATGGCGGTAGGCTGTGATGCCATCGGCGCCAGCCCGTCCATAAAGCCCGGATGCCGCACGCCCCATTCCCAGGCCAGCATTCCGCCCATGGAATTGCCCAGCACGATGCGCAGATGGCGGATGCCCAGATGCTCGGTCAGCAGACGATACTGCGCCTCGACAATGTCGCCATAGATGTAGCGCGGGAATTTCGTGCGCAGCCCGTCCGAAGGCTTGGATGACCGCCCCGCGCCGATGGCATCGGGCAGGATGATAAAATACTTACGCGCATCCAGCGGCTGGCCGGGACCGAACAACTCGCCCGCGAAGGCATCGGTCAGCATGCTTGCGCCCGAGCCGGATGTGCCGTGCAGGATCAGCACGGGCTGGCCGGACGGATCGCCGATGGTGACATAGTGCGGCCGCAGCGATGCCAGGCTCTCGCCGTTCTGGAAGCGGACATCGCGCAGGGTCCATTCGCCATCCCGCGGTGCGGGATAATCGGCCGCCATCGCGCGCAGGGCGGCCAGCGACAGAAATGCGGTCAAAGCGATGCGAAGCAGATGCATGGTGCCTCCAAGGCGCAGCCTATCACCTTGCGCATTTGCCGGAGAATTGATCTTGGCCGGCGCCGCGCATAGGATTGTCGCATAAGAAGAGTTCGGGTTGAGGGCTTCCAGGTTTCCTTAAGATAGCCGCGCCGCGAATGCGCGGGCAGGGTCGGGATGACGGATGATCGGCCATTATCGCTGAACCGCCGCCGCTTTCTTGCGTCGGTGTCGGCGCTGCCCATTCTGTGTGCGGCGGGCGCGGATGCCGCCAGCCTGTCCGGCCGCCTGCCCTGGTCGCCTTTCGCGGGCGATCCACCCAAGCCTGTGAATCCCCTGGGCTGGTATTTCTTCCAGCCGAACGAAGTCGCCATCATCGAAGCCATCGTGGACCGGCTGATACCCGCCGACAATCTTTCGCCCGGCGGCAGGGATTCGGGTTGCGCTGTGTTCATCGATCGGCAATTGGCGGGCGCTTACGGACAATCGAGCCGCCTTTACATGAAAGGCCCTTTCATGCCGGGCCTGCCGACGCAAGGATATCAGGGCGATCTGACACCCACCGGCCGTTATCGCGAAGGGCTGAAGGCTCTGGACGAATATGCGCGGCGCACGCATGGCAGGAGTTTCGCCCAACTGTCTCCCGCGCAGCAGGACGCAATGCTGCAGGGGCTGGAAGACGGCAGCATCGACCTGAAGCTGCGCGCGGGGCTCACCACGCGATCCTTCTTCGAGCTTGTATTGCAGAATACGATGGAGGGGTTCTTCGCCGATCCGCTCTATGGCGGCAACAAGGGCATGGCGGCGTGGAAGATGATCGGCTTTCCCGGCGCGCGTTACGATTACCGCGATCATGTGGACAAGCATAATGTGGCCTATCCGCATGGGCCGATCTCCATCTATGGCGAGGGGCTCTGAGCGTGGCGCGTGTGCTTCCCCGCAAGGATGTGGTCATCATGGGGCTAGGCTGGACCGGCGCCATCCTGGCCCATGAACTGACGGAAGCCGGGCTGAATGTCGTCGCGCTGGAGCGCGGCCCCTGGCGCGACACCGCCAGCGATTTCAACATCGGCTATATGCCGGATGAGTTGCGCTACGCGATCCGCAGGGATTTGTTCCTGCCGCCCGCGCTGGAAGCGATGACCATGCGCAACAACCTCAGCCAGACGGCGCTGCCGATGCGCGATTACGGCTCCTTCCTGCCGGGGCATGGCGTGGGCGGCGCAGGCGTGCACTGGAACGGCTATACCTGGCGCTATCTCGCCAGCGATTTCGAGCTGAAGAGCCATCTGACCCGCCGCTATGGCGCGCGCCGCATCGCGGATCTGCAGATCGAGGATTGGGGCGTCACCTATGACGAGATAGAACATTGCTTCGACAAGTTCGAATATCTGTGCGGCACGTCCGGCAAGGCGGGCAACATCAAAGGAAAGATCGTCGAAGGCGGCAATCCGTTCGAGGGCCAGCGCTCGCGCGAATATCCCAACCCGCCGCTCAAGATGCCCTATTCCTCGACCCTGTTCGGCGCGGCGGCGCGTGAATTGGGGCTGCATCCCTTTCCCGAACCGTCCAGCAACATGTCGCAGACCTATACCAACCCGCTGGGCATCACGCTGGGGCAATGCACCTATTGCGGCTATTGCGAGCGGTTCGGCTGCGCCAATTATTCCAAGGCCAGCGCCCAGACCACTGTGCTGCCGGTGCTGATGAAGAAGAAGAATTTCGAGGTCCGCACCGAAAGCGAAGTGCTGAAGATCAATCTCCATCCCGATGGGAAGACCGCCAGAAGCGTCACCTATATCGACAAGGCGGGCAACGAACTGGAACAGCCGGGCGACATCATCCTGCTGTGCGGCTATGGCCTGATGAATGTGCGCATGATGCTGCTGTCGGGGATCGGAACGCCCTATGATCCGGCGACGGGCAAGGGCGTGGTGGGGCGCAATTACTGCTACCAGACGGGCGGCGGCGGGGCGCAGCTTTTCTTCAAGGACAAGCGGTTCAATCCCTTTATCGGCGCGGGCGCGCTGGGCATGGCGGTGCATGATTTCAATGGCGACGCCTTCGATCATTCCCGGCTGGATTTCGTGGGCGGGGCCAGCATCGCGGTGGGACAGAGCAATGGCCGTCCCATCACCAACCGGCCCACCCCGCCCGGCACGCCGCGCTGGGGCGCGCAATGGAAAAAGGCGACGGCCGAGACCTATGGACGGGTGTTCGGCATAGGCGGGTCCGGCTCCAGCTATGCGGTGCGGGGCAATTACCTGGATCTCGATCCCACCTACAAGGATCGTTTCGGACGGCCGCTGCTGCGCATCACCTTCGATTTTCCCGACAATGACATCAGGATGCAGAATTTCGTCGGCGGCCAGATCGCGCGCATCGCCCGCGCCATGAATGCCGATACCGTCGTCACCGGACAGGCGCGCAAGGGCTGGAACGCCGTGCCGTATCAGACCACGCACAATACCGGCGGGGCGATCATGGGCGCCGATCCCACGCGCAGCGCGGTGAACAAGTTTCTGCAATGCTGGGATGTCTCGAATTTGTTCGTGGTGGGCGCCTCGGCCTTTCCGCAGAATTCGGCGACCAATCCGACCGGCCCGGTGGGGATGCTGGCCTATTGGGCGGCGGAGGCGATCCGCGACCGCTATCTGAAAAGCCCCGGCCCGCTGGTGCCCGCGTGAAACATTTTGGGCTTGCCATCGCGCTGTGCCTGCTCGCGGTGCCGGCCGCCGCCGACAGGATTGCCGATGGCCGCTACCAGTCGGTGCTTGGCGATTGCGAAGGCTGTCATACCGCGCCGGGGGGCGCGCCTTTCGCCGGCGGTGTCGAACTCGCCACGCCTTTTGGCACGCTGGTCACATCCAACATTACCCAGGACAGGCAGACCGGCATCGGAAGCTGGAGCGAAGCGGATTTCCGCCGCGCGATGAAGGAGGGCATCGCGCCCGGCGGCAAGCGGCTTTATCCGGCCATGCCCTATCCGGCCTATGCGCGCATGAGCGATGCGGATGTCTCGGCGCTGTGGGCCTATATGAAAACCGTCGCGCCGGTGCGCAGGGCGGTGGACGCCAACAGGCTGCGCTTTCCCTTCAACATCCGCGCGACCCTGATGGTCTGGAACTGGATCAATTTCCGGCCCCAGCCTTTCGTTGCCGATCCGGCGAAATCCGCGGCCTGGAATCGCGGCGCCTATCTGGTCACGGGGCCGGCGCATTGCGGCATGTGTCATACGCCCAAATCGCTGCTCGGCGCGGACAAGAGCGGCGAGGCGTTGGCCGGTGCATAGCTGCAGGGCTGGTTCGCGCCGGGCATCACCGCGCACCGCACCACCGGCATCGGCGGATGGAGCCGGGAGGACATTGTGCGCTTCCTGCGCACCGGCTGGAGCCGTCATGGCGCAGCGACGGGGCCGATGGCGGAAGCGATCGAGAATTCCACGTCTCACATGACGGACGCCGATCTCAATGCCATCGCCGTGTATCTGAAGGAGCAGGCCGCGCCGCCGGAACCGGCCGCCGGTTCTGCGCTGGCGCAGAACGATCCGCGCATGATGGCGGGCAAGGCGACCTACCAGGCCGTTTGCGTGGGCTGTCATGGCTGGGACGGCGCGGGGCAAGGCCTTGTCTTCCCGCCGCTGGCGCGCGTGTCGGTGGTACAGCAGGGCAGCGCCGAAAGTCTTGTCCGTGTTGTGCTGGCGGGCGCGCGCGCGGCGCAGACCAAGGATGCGCCCACGGCATCGGCGATGCCATCCTTCGCCTGGCGGCTGGATGACCGGCAGGTCGCCGATGTGCTGACCTATATCCGCAACAGTTGGGGCAATCCCGCCGCGCCGGTCACGCCGGAGACGGTTGGCGCAATTCGCGGGCGTCTGCGCAGCGGTTCCTGATACTTTCCTGCGCCTCTTCCTGGTGGCGTTATCACTTTATTTGCGCTGCCAGCGATAGGCTGGGCAATGGGCCGGTGTTTTGCGGCCTTTTTCAACATGCCTCGCCGGCATGAGCACCTGTTCGGTCAGGCATAAAAACCAATTGTTAAGCCTATCAGCGCCGGGGGAGCGGTCTGATGCTTCAGGATGATGCAAGGGATCTGGAGGCTGCGCGGCTGGCGGCGTTCGATTCCTTTGCCTTCATGACCGAGACCGAGGACGAGACCCTCATCGAGATATGCCAGCTGGCCTGCGGCCTGTTCGCGGTGGATTATGCCCAGGTCACGCTGGTCGGCAGGGATCGCTGCCATTACCTGACGCGCACCGTGGCGCAACGCAGCTTCCCGCGCGGCGGCAGTTTCACCGACCGTTGCTTCGCGCTGCCCGATGTCACCATCGTGCCGGATGCGCTAGCCGATGCACGCTATGCCGATCTTCCCGCCCACAGCCTGCATGGCGCGCGCTTCTATGGCGCTGCGCCGCTGTGGATCGCGCCCCATCTCAGTCTGGGTGCGCTGTCGATCTATGATTCCAAACCCCATCCCGAATTCAGCGATGCGGAGCGCGCCCATTTCCGCCGCCTGTCCACGCTGGTGGTCAACGAACTGAAACGCCAGCGCGGTTTGCGCGACTTGAAGAAGCGCGAAGAGGCGCTGACAAGGGCGCGCGATGCCGCCAATGCCGCCAATCAGGCCAAGACCGCTTTTCTCGCCACGATGAGTCACGAAATCCGCACACCGCTCAACGGCGTGCTGGGCATGGCGCAGGTGATGGCGGCCGAT
>JAFIHO010000257.1 GCA_017849395.1 Hyphomicrobiales bacterium | reverse complement strand
TGGCGGGCGCGGATGGCAGTTTGCCCAAGTGGCCAGAGGCGTTGACTCCACCGTTAGCTGACCTCACCTCAGTCAGCGAAGCGGATCAGCCATGAAGACGCCGCCCGAACCCGTAGCCCGGCTGGAGCATGTGCGCCACCGCTATGGAGCGGTTGCGGCCCTAAAAGATGTATCGCTATCGATACCCGCGGCCCAGATGGTGGGCCTTATAGGACCTGATGGCGTTGGAAAATCTACGCTCATGGGGCTGATTGCCGGCGCAAAGCGATTGCAGACAGGCAGTGTCACCTGCCTCGGGGGCAGCATGGACGATGCCCGTCACCGCGCGGCAATGGGGGGACGTATCGCCTATATGCCGCAAGGGCTTGGACGAAACCTCTACCACGACCTGTCCGTGCGCGAGAATCTCGATTTTTTCGGGAAGCTTTTTGAGCTGAACCGATCAGAACGCGCCAAGCGCATTGAGAGGCTAACCCGCGCAACAGGATTGCATCCGTTTCTCGACCGCCCTGCCGCCAAGCTTTCAGGGGGCATGAAGCAGAAGCTTGGCCTGTGTTCCGCACTGATTCACGATCCGGATTTCCTGCTGCTGGATGAACCGACAACCGGCGTCGATCCACTTTCCCGGCGCCAGTTCTGGGATCTGATCGACACGATCCGGGCAGAGCGGCCGCAAATGAGCGTGCTTGTTTCAACGGCTTATATGGAGGAAGCCGCACGGTTCGATCATCTGGTAGCAATGGACGCCGGTTGCGTGCTGGCCTCGGCCAGCCCTGCAACCCTGATGGCACAGACTGGAACCACTTCGGTGGATGAGGCCTATGTTCGGCTCTTATCGAGCACGGAAGCAGAGAGCAAAGCCAGAACGACCAGTCAACCTTTACCGGACAGTCCAAATCCGGAAACGAAAGAAATTGCAATTCGGGCGCAGGGGCTGACCCGCCGCTTCGGTAGCTTCACCGCAGTGGATTCAGTGAACTTCGAAATCACACGTGGTGAGATCTTCGGCTTTCTCGGATCCAATGGATGCGGAAAGACCACGACGATGAAGATGCTGACCGGCCTTTTGCCGGCGAGCGAGGGCGAGGCCTGGATTTTCGGCCGGCCTATTGACGCCCAGGGAATGGACGCGCGCCGACGCGTCGGTTTCATGTCTCAATCCTTCTCGCTTTATGGCGAGTTGAGCGTGCGCGAAAATCTGCTTTTGCATGCGCGGCTGTTTCATCTCGGCCGAGAACTGACCGACAAACGCCTGGCTGACCTGGTGCCTCGCTTTGGGCTGCGTGAATATCTGGATCAGCGAGCGGGTGACTTGCCTCTGGGTTTGCGCCAACGTCTTTCACTGGCTGTGGCGGTAATCCATGCACCGGAAATCCTGATCCTGGACGAACCAACGTCGGGCGTTGATCCGCAGGCGCGAGACGACTTCTGGCGGCTCCTGCTGGATTTGTCTCGTAATGACCGGGTGACAATCTTCATTTCGACGCATTTCATGGACGAGGCGATGCGTTGCGATCGTATCTCGCTTATGCATGCCGGAAGGGTTCTGGTTACGGACACCCCAGCCGGAATAGTCGAAAGCAGCGGTGCGGCGTCGCTGGAAGACGCATTCGTCGACTATATCGCGGCTGAACTTCCACCAGAGGCAGACGCCACCACGACCTTGGCCTCCAGTTCGGATACTATTGGGGATGCCTCCGGGTTCAGCTTGCGCCGGCTCCTGGCCTTTACCGCGCGCGAGATGATGCAGGTGCGGCGCGATCCGGTCAGGCTGGCCTTCGCCTTTCTGGGAAGCGCGCTCCTCTTGTTGATCATGTCGTTCGGCATCTCGCAGGAGGTGCGCGATATTCCATTTGCTGCGCTCGACCATGATCAAACCCCTGAAAGCCGGGCCTATCTCTCGACTTTCGAGGCTTCAAACTGGTTCGAGGTTCATGCGCCTATTCGTGATGCGCTGTCGATGGAAGAGCGGCTTTCCCGCGGTGAGTTGTCCTTGGCGCTAGAGATACCACCTGGCTTCGGGGCGGATCTGCGCCGTGGCAGCAAGGTAGACGTGGCTGCCATGATCGATGGTGCGGACACTGGGCGTGCCGGCACCATTGAAAGCTATGTGACAGGCGCACATATGGCGGCCTCGGCCGATACGGCGAACGGGCTGCCTGTAACGAACCGCCCGCCCGTAGTGCAATTGAGCCCCCGCTTCAGCTATAATCCGACGATGGAGAGCCTGCCCTCGATCGGGCCGTCGATCCCGCCTCTCTTGCTCCTGCTTTTCCCTGCAATCCTGATGGCTGTCAGTGTGGCACGGGAAAAGGAAATTGGTACGATCACCAACTTCTATGTCACGCCCACTGGTCGAGCCGAATTCCTGATCGGCAAACAGCTTGTCTATATCGGCATCACGCTGATGAACTTTGCGATCCTGACCGCACTCGTCGTGCTGGTTTTAGGCGTCCCGCTTCGCGGCAACCCGATGGTCCTGCTTCTGGCGACACTTGTCTATGCTATTGCGGCGACAGGGTTTGGGTTGATGGTGTCGATGATGTCATCGACCCAGGTTACCGCAGTCTTTGCCAGTACCGTCTTGTCGGTCATGCCGACCCTGCAGTTTTCGGGAATGCTGACACCGGTGTCATCGCTTGATGGACCCGCTCGTCTGCTCGGCAGCTTTTGGCCGACAACATGGTATATGGCGATCAGCGTCGGCAGTTATACCAAGGCGCTCGGTCTTGTTGATCTGAGCGGGGCTATGATGCGCCTGGCAGCCTTTGGCCCCCTTTTTACCGGTATCGCAATCGCACTCTTGCGTAAGCAGGAGCGTTAGGATGGAACGGCTCTCCAATGTCTTCTGGTTGATCGGCAAGGAGCTGAAGAGTGTCTTGGGCGACCCGGTGATGGTCGTGCTGATCCTGTGGTCGTTCGTCGTAGCCGTCATGCTTGAGGCCAGTGGAGCAGGCGACACGGTGCGCAATGCATCCCTCGCGATTGTCGACGAGGATCTCTCGCCCCTGACCCGGCAGATTTCATCCGCTTTGATACCGCCCTGGTTTCAGGAGCCGATTTTCTTGTCCGCAAACCAGGCCTCTGCCGCAATGGATCGCGGCGAGATCATGTTCATTCTGACCTTTCCTCCCGATTTTGCGGCGGATACGATTCTGGGCAAGGGACCGGTTGTTCAGCTGCTTGCCGACGCCACGGCGGTCTCGCAGGCGCAACTCGGTACAGACTACATCCGCAACATAGTTCAGGAAGAGAGCGTCGCTTTTTTATCAGGCACTCCTGAGGCGCCGCCTGAAGACTTGCAGCTGGAACTGCGCCGCGCCTTCAACCCGAATGGCAATCCGGTCTGGTTCAAATCGATGTCTTCGCTGCTGAATCAGTTATCGCTTTTGACGATTGCACTGACTGGCGCAGCGATGTTGCGCGAGCGCGAGCATGGAACCATCGAACATCTGATGGTGATGCCCATTACCCCCGCCGAGGTAGCCTTGTCGAAGGTTCTCGCGACAATGATCGTAGTGCTTGTGGCCTTTATCGGCTCACTGCTCTTTGTTGTACAAGGACTACTGAATGTGCCTGTAGCCGGATCGGCGCCGCTGCTGGTGGGAGGGGCTGCGGTGTATCTTTGGGCAGCTGCCGCCATCGGGATGCTTCTGGGCACTCTCGCACGCAGCATGGCGCAATTCGCGCTTCTCGT
>JAFIHO010000256.1 GCA_017849395.1 Hyphomicrobiales bacterium | reverse complement strand
TCGACGGGCTCAGCATGAGGAGTTACGCGCAACTCCTCATGCTGAGCCTGTCGAAGCATGGGGCCGCACACTCGATCTGTCCCCGATAGTCACCATGGCCGCCATCACCGACGAAATCCGATCCGAACCGCTGCGCAAGGCGCTGGCCGAGCGCTATCTCGCCTATGCCCTCTCCACCATCACCCAGCGCGCGCTGCCCGATGTGCGCGACGGGCTGAAGCCGGTCCATCGCCGCATCCTGTTCGGCATGCGCCGCCTGCGCCTGGATCCCGACGCGGCGTTCAAGAAATCCGCCAAAGTGGTCGGCGACGTGATGGGCAGTTTCCATCCCCATGGCGACCAGGCGATCTATGACGCGCTGGTGCGCCTGGCCCAGGATTTCGCGGTGCGCTATCCGCTGGTCGAAGGGCAGGGCAATTTCGGCAATGTCGATGGCGATAACGCCGCCGCCATGCGTTACACCGAAAGCCGTCTGACCGAAGCGGCGAGCGCGCTGCTGGACGGGCTGGACGAAAACGCCATCGACTTTCGCCCCACCTATGACGGCGCGGACGAAGAGCCGGTTGTTCTGCCCGCCGCCTTCCCGAATCTGCTGGCCAATGGCTCGTCGGGCATCGCGGTCGGCATGGCGACCAATATCCCGCCCCACAATCTGGGCGAACTCTGCGCCGCCACCATCGCGCTGATCGAAAATCCACACCTTCAGGACAAGTCGCTTCTCAAGCATGTGAAGGGTCCGGATTTTCCGACCGGCGGCATCCTGGTGGAAGACCCCGCAGCCATCGCCGAAGCCTACAAGACGGGCCGCGGCAGTTTCCGCGTGCGCGCCCGCTGGGAAAAGGAAGAAGGCTCGCGCGGCGCCTACCAGATCATCGTCACCGAAATTCCCTATCAGGTGCAGAAGTCCAAGCTGATCGAGCGTATCGCCGAACTGCTGGAACAGAAAAAGCTGCCGCTGCTGGACGACATCCATGACGAAAGCGCCGAGGATATCCGCATCGTCCTGACGCCCAAGACCCGCACGGTCGAGCCGGAAATGCTGATGGAATCCCTGTTCCGTCACTCGGATCTGGAAACCCGCATTTCCCTCAACATGAATGTGCTGGACAAGGGTCTGGTGCCAAAGGTGATGAGCCTGAAAGAGGTTCTCACCGCCTTTGCCGACCATCGCCGCGAGGTACTGGAACGCCGCTCCAAATTCCGGCTGGACAAGATCGCCGCAAGGCTGGAACTGCTGGAAGGCTATCTCATCGCCTTCCTGAATCTCGACAAGGTCATCAAGATCATCCGCACCGAGGACGAACCCAAGCCCGTCCTCATCAAGACCTTCAAGCTGACCGAGAACCAGGCCGAAGCCATCCTCAACATGCGGCTGCGATCGTTGCGCAAGCTGGAGGAAATGGAAATCCGCGGCGAACATGCGGACCTCACCAAGGAACGCAAGGAGCTGACCAGGCTTCTCGGCTCCGAAGAACTCAAATCAAAAAAGCTGATCGAGGAACTGGAGGCCGTCGACGAGAAGTTTGGCCTCAAGACCGCGCTGGGCAAGCGCCGCACAAAGATCGCGGCCGCCGCGCATGTGGCGGAGATGTCGGCCCTGGCCGAGGAAGCTGCCGCCGCCGCCAATGCGGTCGAACGCGAGCCGATCACCATCGTCCTGTCCCAGAAGGGATGGCTGCGCGCACTGAAGGGCCATCAGGAACCGTCAGACGCGGTGAAGTACCGCGAAGGCGACCGGGGCCGCTTCTGGATTCACGCCCAGACCACCGACCAGATCATGATGTTCGCTACCGATGGCCGCTTCTTCACGCTCGATGGCTCCAAGCTGCCGGGCGGGCGCGGCAATGGCGAAGCGATCCGCACCTTCATCGACCTGCCGCCGGAAGCCGACATCGTGACCGTGTTCGTGCATGTGCCGGGCCGCAAGCTGCTTCTCGCCGCCACCTCCGGCCATGGCTTCATCACCAGTGAAGACGACGCCGTCGCCATGACCCGCAGCGGCAAGAAGGTGATGAACGTGAAGCCCGGTATCGAAGCCACGACCTGTCGCCCCGTCTCCGGCGACCAGGTCGCGGTGGTGGGCGAGAACCGCAAACTGCTGATCTTCCCGCTGGATCAGGTGCCGGAACTTGGCCGCGGGCAGGGCGTGTTCCTGCAGAAATACAAGGACGGCGTGCTGATCGACGCGACCGGCTTCACTTGGAAGGAAGGCCTGAAGGACGAGAATGGCCGCAGCTTCGCGCCGTCAGAACTCAAGGAATGGCGCGGCGAACGCGCCCAGGCCGGCCGCATCGTCCCGCGCGGCTGGGCCAAATCCGGCAAGTTCGGGGAGAATTAACGCGAATGCCCCGCCGCGTTTTTGAAGCCGCGTTTTTCTGAATCGGTATCGTTCTAGGGTCTGGACTCAATCGCCAGCCGACAATCTCAGGTGTCATGGCCCACTTTATGTGGGCCATCCAGGGCAACAGGCACGAATTTCGAGAGTCTTTGCGTGGCCCTGGATGGCCCGGTGAGTTTCTAGCGACAGCGTAGGAACGGGCCATGACAAGTTGTGGCTTTGACTGTCGGCGATTGAGTACGGACCCTGAAGCCATCCGGTTACGTCATCGCCCGGAATGGCATTTGCCACCCGGGCGATCCGGCACTTTCAAGATTTCCAAGTCAGGCGTGGCCGGTGATCAGCCACAACAGGATGATGATGGGAATCGGAATGCCGACTGCCCACAAAAGAACCGAGCGCATGAAGACCTCCCAACGCGATCGGGGAGACAACGTCCGCGCGGCGAACAAGGTTCCGAGGCTCTTTAACGCCGCAGCTCGTACAATGCGATGGCCGCCGCGTTGGAGACGTTCAGACTCTCCATCTCCTGTCCGATGGGTATGAAGGCTGCCGCTTCGCAATGCTCGCGCACCAGGCGGCGGATTCCCGATCCTTCAGACCCCAGCACCAGCGCGACATCGCCGGACGGCGCGGCCTCCGCAATGGTCTGCTCGCCATCGCCCGCCAGTGCGATGCGCCAGAAGCCGCGCTCTGAAAGCTGGTCCAGCGCACGCGCGATGTTCACAACCTCGATATAGGGAATGATGTCCAGCGCACCTGACGCCGCCTTGGCCAGCGCGCCCGACTGTGGCGGCGCATTGCGGTCCTGCACCACAACGGCGGTTACGCCGAAGGCGGCAGCGGTGCGCAGGATCGCGCCGACATTATGCGGATCGGATATCTGATCCAGCACCAGCACGATGCGGCGCTTCCCCTGGGGCGCTTTCTCGATCACCTCGCCCAAATCCAGCGGGGGCAGGGGCTGGGCCTCCAGCGCAGCACCCTGATGCACCGCGCCGGGCGGCAGCAGCTTGCCGATGGCGTCCGGGTCCATGGTCTCGACCCGAACCCGGGCCAGCAGCCTTTCCCCGATGGTCTCGGCGGCGCGCGGGGTCAGCAGCGCCCGCCCCACCTTGCGGCGGGGATTGGCCAGCGCGGCCTGAACCGCATGAAGCCCGTAAATCAGATTCTCGGACCGCCCCGGCTTGGGAAGCCGCCCGGCGGGGGCGGTCTTCTGGGGTGCCGGTTTTCCGGCGGGGCGGTGATGAGGCCGGTCCTTGCCGGGCTTGCGGGGAGTTTTGGGGCGCATGGCGCGCTTATAGAGTGTTTGCCGGGAACATCCATGGCCGGAACGCCAAACCCTTGCCTTCCGCAGGGTTCCGGGGCACCCTTTGCCCGTCTGGGTCGTGGGGGCTTTTTACGGCTTTTCCGCGGGAAACTCTATTGACACCCCGGTCCGATTGACCAATAACCCCCGATCCGCAGCCTAACCTTTAGGAGGCCTTAATTCCGCTCGTCCGCTGCCACGGACGAGACAACCGCGCCGGCCGGTTTGAGGGTTTAACCCCTTGTTCCAGTTGAAAAATGATTTGGGGGAATGTCCCGAGCGGCAAAGGGGGCGGACTGTAAATCCGCTGACTACGTCTTCGTAGGTTCGAGTCCTACTTCCCCCACCATTCTCTGCCCGTCAGGGCGAGCGGGTGGCAAACCCACCCGCCGCTGCAAAGCGGCACAGGATGTCCAGGAACGAACTGACCAAGGCTCAGGCGCCCGTCAGGGCAAGGCGCAACAGAGAAGGAAGTCGAATAAGGCGGGTGTAGCTCAATGGTAGAGCAACAGCCTTCCAAGCTGATGACGAGGGTTCGATTCCCTTCACCCGCTCCAAAGGTTAGCAGACCCGGTTCACACCGGACACGAAGTTGAAGAAGAGACAGGACAATGGCGAAAGCAAAATTCGAGCGTAATAAGCCGCACTGCAACATTGGTACGATTGGCCATGTTGACCATGGCAAGACGTCGTTGACGGCAGCGATCACGAAGATTCTGGCTGAGACGGGCGGCGCGACGTTCACGGCGTATGACCAGATCGACAAGGCGCCGGAAGAGAAGGCGCGCGGCATCACCATTTCACGGCGCATGTGGAGTATGAGACGGCGAACCGCCACTATGCGCACGTCGACTGCCCCGGCCACGCCGACTATGTGAAGAACATGATCACCGGCGCTGCCCAGATGGACGGCGCTATCCTGGTTTGC
>JAFIHO010000255.1 GCA_017849395.1 Hyphomicrobiales bacterium | reverse complement strand
TGCCCGCCAGGTAGACGTCCACCACCTTCCACGCGCCGTTTGCTTCATGCAGGCGATAGTTGAAGGCGATGGACTCGCCGCCGCTGGTCATGGTGCTCTTGACCAGGCGTTCGGCGCCGCGCGTCACAGGCGTCGGATCGACCGCGAATTTCTGGCCGTCGAAGCTATCGAAATTCTTGGCATAGTTGGCGATGGTCATGCGGCTGAACGCGTCGATCAGCGCCTTCTGGTCGGCGGGGGACAGGGTGGACCAAGTGGGGCCGACCGCCATGGCGGTCATGGCTGGAAGGTCGAAGGATTTTTCCACCACGGGCTTCAGCCGGTCATAACGGCTCTTGGCGGTGCCGCCAGCCTTCATGGCGGCTGTCAGCGTGTCATAGAAGGACTGGATCGGAGCGGTGGCGGGGTCGGCAGCCTGCGCGGCGGCGGGACGCGGCGACAACGCGAAAGAAGCTGCCAGAACGGTCAGCGCCAGCAGCAGGGTTTTCAGCAAGGGACTTCTGAAGGCAGTCATCGAAACAAGCTCCCGGGGCAATGCCCCCTCCTCAAATGGGCGTTCATGGCAGAACGCGCAAGCCCGATATGCGCTGCACATTCGGGCGAAAATCCGCCGTTTCGGCGACTTCGGAAAGCCCCCGCCGGAAAAAATACGTTACGGTTGAAAAATTCAGGCTCCGACCGCCCGGCGGCCGACGAAGCGGCCCGCGATCAGGCGGACGATATCGTCCGCGGCGAGCCCTGCGGTTTCGTACTGACGGGCGGGGTCGTCATGGTCCTGGAACAAGTCCGGCAGGGTCAGGCTGCGCACCTCAAGGCCCGGACGCAGCAAGCCCTCATTGGCGAGATAGGTCAGGACCTGGGCGCCGAAGCCGCCCGCCGCGCCTTCCTCGATCATCACCAGCAGCGTGTGCTGGCGGGCGAGGCGGCGGATGAGGTCGGTGTCCAGCGGCTTAGCGAAACGCGCATCGGCAACCGTGACCGAAACGCCCTCCTCCGCGAGTTGTTCGGCGGCGGCCAGCGCAGGCGCAAGGCGCGGTCCCAGCGACAGGATGGCGGCGTCACTGCCTTCACGCACGATCCGGCCCTTGCCGATGGCCAGAACCTGGCCGCGCTCGGGCAAAGCTACACCAACGCCTTCGCCGCGCGGGAAGCGCAGGGCGATGGGGCCGCTGTCATGGGCCGCGGCGGTCGCCACCATATGCATCAGCTCCGCCTCATCGGCCGGGGCCATCACCACCATGTTGGGCAGGCAGCACAGATAGGCGAGGTCGAACGCGCCCGCATGGGTCGCGCCGTCCGCACCCACAAGACCGGCACGGTCGATGGCGAAACGCACGGGCAGGTTCTGGATCGCCACGTCATGGACCAGCTGGTCATAGGCGCGCTGCAGGAAGGTCGAATAGATGGCGCAGAAAGGCTTCAGCCCCTCGGCAGCGAGGCCCGCCGCGAAGGTCACGGCATGTTGTTCGGCGATGCCGACATCGAAGCTGCGCTGCGGGAATTTCTTCTCGAAGGCATCGACGCCGGTACCGGACGGCATGGCGGCGGTGATGGCGACGATGCGCGGATCGGCAGCCGCCTCGGCGATCAGGGCCTTGGCGAAGACGGCGGTGTAGGTGGGCGCACCAGGCTTGCCCTTGGCCTGCTGGCCGGTCGCGATATCGAATTTTCCGGTGGCGTGCCCCTTGTCGGCGGACGCCTCGGCAGGCGCGTAACCGCGGCCTTTTTCAGTGATGACATGCACAAGCACCGGCTCAGCGGGGCCGTCGCGCAACTCCTCGAACAGTTTGGCCATCGCCACGGCGTCATGGCCGTCCACCGGACCGACATAGCGGAAGCCGAGATTGGTGAAGAGACAGGCGTCACCGGAACGTGCGCACAGATCGCGCAGATGCGCGTCCAGCGCGCCGACCGGCGGCGCGATGGACATGGCGTTGTCGTTCAGCACCACGATCAGGCGATTCTTCAGTGCGCCCGCATTGTTCATCGCCTCATAGGCCATGCCCGCGCTCATCGCGCCGTCGCCGATCACGGCGATCACATGATTGTCGCCGCCGGTCAGATCGCGCGCCACCGCCATGCCCAGCGCCGCCGAGATGGAGGTGGAAGAATGAGCCGCGCCGAACGGGTCATATTCGCTTTCGCTGCGCCGGGTGAAACCCGAAAGACCGCCGCCCTTGCGGATGGTGCGGATGCGATCCTTGCGGCCGGTGAGAATCTTGTGCTGATAGGCCTGGTGACTGACATCCCAGATCAGCTTGTCGCGCGGGGTGTCGAACACATAGTGCAGCGCCACGGTCAATTCGACCACGCCCAGTCCCGCGCCGAAATGGCCGCCCGTGACCGATACGGCATCGATCAGTTCGGCGCGCAATTCGCGGGAGACATCGTTCAACCGTTCGCGACCCACTTTCTTCAAGTCGTCCGGGGTGTTGATCTGGTCGAGCAGGGGCATGGTCATTGCTGGTTTATCCATTATGCGTCCCGATCCAGCAGGAAGAGCGGAAGGCCGGATAGTTCGGGCGAGCGCGCCGCATGGGGGCCCAGCGCAGCGATGGCGCGTTCGGCCCGGCGGCGGGCTTCGGCGCGCGCGCCGTCGACACCGAGCAGGGTCACCAGCGTCGCCTTGCCCGCCTCGGCATCCTTGCCAACCTTCTTGCCGGTCTTTTCGGCGGTCGAGGTGACGTCGAGCAGATCGTCGGTGATCTGGAACACAACGCCCATGTCCTCGGCATAGGCGCGCAGCCGGGCGCGGTCTTCCGCCGGTGCGCCGGCCAGGATCGGGCCAGCCTCGCAGGAGAATTCGAAAAGCTGCCCGGTCTTGAGGCGCTGCAGATTGACCACATCCTCAGCTCCGAAGCCGGAATCGGCCAGCATGTCGATCACCTGGCCGCCGATCATACCGTCATGGCCGCTTGCTTCGGCCAGACGCGCGATCAGGGTGCAGCGGATATCGCCGGACGGATGGGTACGCGCATCGGCAAGAATCTCGAACGCGATGGTCAGCAGCGCGTCGCCCGCCAGCACCGCAGTCATCTCATCGAAGGCGATGTGCGTAGTGGGACGGCCACGGCGCAGATCGTCGTCATCCATGCAGGGCAGGTCGTCATGCACCAGCGAGTAGGTGTGGAGCACTTCGATGGCCGCGCCGACGCGCAGGCTGCGCGCATCATCCACTCCGAACAGCCGGGCCGAGTGCAGCACCAGGAAAGGCCGCAGCCGCTTGCCCCCCGCGAGGGTGGCGTAGCGCATCGCTTCCTGCACCCGGGCCTGAGGGCCGTGAGGCTGGGGCAACACTGTTTCCAATGTCGAATCGACCAGAGCCGCGGATCGGGCAATAGCGGCGGGCATCATGTCGGAGTCCTTGCCCGGCTCAGGGGCCATATGAGCTGCCCCTTGCGAATTCACGGCCACCATGATGCCCCATTAACGCTCTTCGAATCCGGTCTGCCCCAGCCCAGATATCCGTCTTGGTGAATGTTTTTAGCCCTGAAAGCAAGCGGTTGGCCAGCCTGCCCCCAGGGGCACAACGGCACGATGTTAAACCCTACAATTCAAGGGGTTGCTTGCGGACCCGCGATGCGGAAAACATGGTTGCTGCGTTGCGGTCCTTTGGGGGTATAAGGACCGCGTCGCCGGGGCGGCATGCCCCGTTTCGCGGTCCGTGGCCGCACAGGAGCATCATGCGAGTCATTCTTGCCCAGCCGCGCGGTTTCTGCGCCGGGGTCGTCCGGGCCATCGATATCGTGGAAAAGGCGCTCGTGAAGTATGGCGAGCCCGTCTATGTCCGGCACGAAATCGTACACAACAAGCATGTGGTCGATACCCTGAAGAGCAAGGGCGCCCGCTTTGTCGAGGAATTGGATGAAGTGCCCGAGGGCGCGGTGACCGTGTTCAGCGCCCATGGCGTGCCCCAGTCTGTGGTGAAGACGGCCGAATCGCGCGGGCTGCCGGTTCTGGACGCCACCTGTCCGCTGGTGTCCAAAGTACATAATCAGGGCAAGCGCTATGTCGCGCATGGCCGGACCCTGATCCTGATTGGCCATGCCGGTCATCCTGAAGTGGAAGGCACGATGGGCCAGGTCGGCGCGCCGGTGCATCTGGTCCAGTCCGAAGCAGATGTGGAGAGCCTGCCACTGCCGCAGGACACGCCCGTCGCCTATATCACCCAGACCACGCTTTCCATCGACGACACCAAGGGCATCATCGTCAAGCTGAAGCAGCGTTTCAGCGACATTGTCGGGCCCGAGACCAGCGACATCTGTTATGCCACCCAGAACCGCCAGAGCGCGGTTCGCGAATTGTGCCGGGTGGCCGACGTGATCCTGGTGGTGGGCGCCAAGAACAGCTCCAACTCCAACAGGCTGCGCGAAATCGGCATCGAGGAAGGGGTTCCGTCCTATCTCATCGCCGATGGCAGCGAGTTGAAGCCGGAATGGGTGCGGGGCAAGAAGGCCGTAGGCCTGACGGCCGGGGCCAGCGCGCCGGAGGAACTGGTGCGCCATGTGATCGATGCGCTGGGCGCGATCGAGGATGTCGAAGTCGAAACCATGGATGGCAAGAAGGAACATATCGAGTTCCGCCTGCCCGCCGAGTTGAGGGCTTAACAGCATGGGATTGCCGCTGCGTCAGGCTGCCAAGATCGGCGCCTATGTGATGAAAAAGCATCTGTCCGGCGGAAAATATCCGCTGGTGCTGATGCTGGAGCCGTTGTTCCGCTGCAACCTGGCCTGCTCGGGCTGCGGCAAGATCGATTATCCCGACGAGATCCTGAACCAGCGCCTGTCCTATCAGCAATGCATGGACGCGATCGACGAATGCGGCGCGCCCGCCGTGTCCATCGCGGGCGGCGAGCCGCTGCTCCATCGCGACATGGCCAAGATCGTCGAAGGCTATATCGAGCGTGACAAGTTCGTCATCCTGTGCACCAACGCGTTGCTGCTGGCCAAGAAGATCGACCAGTACAAGCCGCACGAGAATTTCACCTGGTCGATCCATCTGGATGGCGACAAGGCGATGCACGACAAGTCGGTCTGCCTGGACGGCACCTATGAGAAGGCCATTGCGGGCATCAAGCTGGCCAAGGAGCGCGGCTTCCGCGTGCAGATCAACTGCACCCTGTTCGACGGCGCCGATCCAGAACGCACGGCGCGCTTCTTTGACGAGATGATGGCGATGGGACTGGACGGCATCACCGTGTCACCCGGCTATGCCTATGAGCGTGCGCCCGACCAGCAGCACTTCCTGAACCGCGAGCGCACCAAGACCATGTTCCGCGAGATCCTGAAGCGCGGCAATGGCGGCAAGAACTGGGAGTTCACCAACTCCAGCCTGTTCATGGATTTCCTTGCGGGCAACCAGACCTATGAATGCACGCCCTGGTCGATGCCACTGCTGACCGTGTTCGGCTGGCAGAAGCCCTGCTACCTGCTGGGCGAAGGCTATGTGAAGACCTTCAAGGAATTAATGGAAGGCACCGAGTGGGAGAAGTACGGCGTCGGCAAGTATGAGAAATGCGCCAACTGCATGGTGCATTGCGGCTTCGAAGGCACCGCCGCCACAGATGCGATCAGGCATCCGCTCAAGATGCTGCCGATCCTGGTGCGCGGCGTGAAGACCGACGGCCCGATGGCGCCGGAGATCGACCTGTCAAAGCAGCGGCCCGCCGAATATGTCTTCTCGCGTCACGTCGAGAAGAAGATGTCAGAGATTCGGACCGGAAAGTCCGACACCCAGGAGATTGCGGCAGCGGAGTAGCTGCCGGAACGCCTTGCCCGAACCGCGCCCGGTGCGCAGCAGTGCGGGCAGTTGCCAGGGTTTTGTCAGCAGCGATCCCAGCACGCGGCCCAGCGCGAGGGTGCCGTCCGGATTCAGCGCAGTCAGCGCGGCAGGCGGCAGGGACTGATCCGCCGCATCGGAAATCACCCGCAGCGCCGCCAGCGGCACCCGCCGCCAGGCCGCGAAACGGGCCGCGATGTGCGATTCCATGTCCGCCGCCAGCGCGCCGCCGGAATTGGCGAACAAGGTAGATTTGGCGTCCGCGGTATCCAGGATGGCATCGCTGCCCGCAATGATGCCTTGATGCGCGCTTTCGATCCGCGCGGCCATCGCCACTCGCCAGCCATTGTCGCAGCGCCATTGCTCCTCGACCGTGGTGGCTTTCTTCGGTTTCAGTTCGAAGGCCATTTCCTCCTTCTGCGGCGCTTCGGCCAGCAGGGAGTGGCGCGCTGTGACGATGCGTTCTGCGATCACCACATCGCCGGGCTTGAGCAGCGGCGACAGACCGGCCGCGATGCCGATGGAGATGATGCCATGAATGTCGCCTTCCAGCGCATCCAGCCGTTCGGACAGCGCGCGCGCGTCGCCGCCGCCCGCAACCGCGATCACGCCGGGGCCGCCGGCGATCCTGGCTTCTTTCTTCAGGCCGCAGACGGCGAGGATGGTCATAGGCCGTATGCCACCCTGCGCGAATTTCCGGTCTTGAGGTTGCGGTAGCGCGCAAGCGCCCAGAGCGGGAAAAATTTAGGATAGCCGTGATAGTTCAGATAGAACACCCGCGGAAAACCACCGCCACTGTAATGCGCTTGGCTCCAGAGGCCGTCTGCTTCCTGCGTCGCCTTCAAATAATTGACACCGCGCGCCACGGCGGGATGGTCCACCTGCCCTGCCGCCATCAGGCCGAGCAGCGCCCAGGCAGTTTGTGATGCGGTGGAGGGCGCGGGTTCATAGCCTTTGTAATCCAGCTTGTAGCTGTCGCAATTCTCGCCCCAGCCGCCGTCGGGATTTTGTATTTCGATCAGCCAGTCCGCGCCGCGTTTCATCGCAGGATGATCAGGCGCGAGGCCCGCACCATTGAGGCCCGCTAGCGCCGACCAGGTGCCATAGATGTAATTCACGCCCCAGCGGCCCCACCAGCTCCCGTCTTCGCGCTGGGTCTTGATCAGATAGTCGATGCCGTGCTTCAGACGCTTGTCATTACCATCCGCACCAAGCTGCGCCAACATGCCGACGCAGCGGCCCGACACATCCTCGGTCGGCGGATCGAGCAGCGCGCCGTGATCGGCGAAAGGAATATTGTTGAGATAGTAATAGGAATTGTCGGCGTCGAACGCACCCCAGCCGCCATCGCGGCTTTGCAGGCCTTCCACCCATTCGCGGCCGCGCGCCATCGGCGTAGTGTAATCCTCGTGCGCGATATGCGCCTTCTGGGCGCGGTCCAGCGCCATCACCACCACGGCGGTATCATCGAGATCGGGATAATAATCGTT